>CAZFCR010000039.1:6009-14019 GCA_964517305.1 uncultured Akkermansia sp. | reverse complement strand
TGGCCGTTCGGCAGCGGAAAAGCGGTCTTGCCTTCGATGACTTCGCCTGGGCCGGCATTGAAGGCCTGGCAGATTCGCGTCGGGTCTTGCGGTTGGGAAGCGAGGAAGATCAAAACGCTTTCCTTCTCCGGCCCCGCCTTGCCCACGGCCACGAAGTGGGACAGGTCCTTGAAAATGAGCTTCTGCGCGGGAGTCAACTCGGCTTTCCCATCGATGGCCTGATGCATGAGCTTCAGCTTTTCCCAAATCCAACACCGGGCCCCTTTTCGGTGGCTTCAGATTCTGAGCGGCAAATTGAGGTCCGGATGATAGATGCTACTGGCAGAATAGTATTTAGTAAAAGTATTGACGATACTGCGGCGCCCATAGACCCGGGCCCACTCACCAGAGGCATTTACCTGGTGGAAGTACTCTGTGGCGAACAAAAGTCGATAAAAAAACTGGTTGTTCAGTAGTCTGAAAAAACGTCAAAGAACGTGCAATCGTGGATATTTGTTATACCGGGTGGCGTATAACCTTTGCGAGACGTCTTCGGCGTCGGAGAAAAGTGGGGACAACGAAAAGTTCAAGGGATTCGCAAATTCACTGCCTGTGAATAATGCAGATCTTGAAAGAAAACTTGTAGAAAATATACCGCGTACGGGGAAGCGATTCCCCGGAAAGGTCATTGAGCGAAATTCATGAATCTATTATTTACTCATCCTCCTCTTTCCTGTCATCACTCTCTATCGCTCCAATCTGTTTCAGTTTGCTGATGATCTGTTCTTTTTTGCGTTTGTTGGTCACGTCAAAACGGTAAGAAGGTCCTTTCTCTTTTTATTCTTGTTCTTCATTTCAGCGATCTGTTTGTTTGTGAATGTCCCGATGAACTGTTATTGATTCGACCCCTTCGGGGTCGCAGGTGTCTTCCTGCGTTTCTACGGCGGACTGTCGTCCGCCGTTACTTGTATTGAATCCCTTCGGGATTCTAATTGGGAAAAGAACTGCGGATTGTCAACATTACCTCCAAGGGTTTGAATTTCAATATCCGTTTGCGAAGCTGATACATTTCGAAGAACACTATTAACAACCCCGGAGTTTCTAATAGGGAAAGACCTGCCAAATCTGCACCTTAACCCCGAAGGGGTTCAATTTCAATGTCCCTTCGCGCAGCGGGTGGACATTTCGAAGAACAGTTACAACAACCCCGGAGGGGTTGAATATAAAGTTAGAAATTTCAATGGCGTTTCGTGCGACAAAGAAAATATCTCTCTTCATATTCAATACCATGTTGATTAAATAACTCTATAAGTTCTTCCTTAAAGTTTGTTTGTAGTGATGTATCTCCTGATTTTGAATATATCGGAGCGGGTTATCTATTCGACCCCTTCAGGGTCGCTGGTGTTTTCTTGTGCTTTTACGACAGACTATCGTCTGTCGTTATTTAGATTGAATCCCTTCGGGATTCTGATTGAAGCAAGAACCGCGGATTCGGCAACTTTAAGCCCGAGTGGTTAAACTATAATGTCCGCTCGCGAAGCAGGTGGACAAAGAACAGTAGTACAAACCCCGAAGGGGTTGAATTTCAATGTCCGTCCGCGAAGCGGGTGGACATTTTTAACAACAGTAGTAACAACCCCGGAGGGGTTGAATATAATGTGGGGGATTTCCATTGCCTCTACGATGTGTCAAAGAAAATATCTCTCTTCATACTCAATGCCATGTTCTATAAACAACTCTCTGAGTTCTTCCTTAAACCTTTTTTTATAGTGACGGGATCTCATGATTTTGAATATATCGGAGCGGGTTATCTATTCGACCCCTTCGGGGTCGTTGGTGTTTCTCATGTTTTTACGACCGACTATCGTCGGTCGTTATTTAGATTGAATCCCTTCGGGATTCTAATTGGAGGAAAGAACTGCGAATTCTGCAAATTAAACCCGAAGGTTAAAGTCTAATATCCGTCCGCGAAGCGGATGGATATTTCGACGACAGCAGTAACAACCCGGCGATTCTAATTTGAGCAAAGAGCCTCGAATTCGGCCAACCCCGAAGGGGTTGAATTTCAATGTCCGTCCGCGAAGCGGGTGGACATTGCGAAAAAAAAGAAGCAGCAACCCCGGAGGGGTTGAATATAGAGTTTACGGCATTTTACCCAGGGTAGACGATATCATTGCAAATATTTCTCCTCGTATTCTATTCCAAGCTCTTTATACATCGCTATAAGTTCTTCCTTAAAGCTTTTTTTGTGGTGATGGATCTCCTGATTTTGTATGTAACGAATGAGATTCTCCTTTGCTTCAACGGAATATGTGAAAGCGCTGTAACCCTCCTGCCATCCGTCGAAGTGCGGAAACAGTTTTGATTCTTTGATGAATAGAGAACTTGAAACTTTAATGTCTTTTACAAGATCAGCAAGTGCAACGGAAGGGTGAAGATGTGTACAAATGTGCGTGTGGTTTGCGATGCCATTGATCTGGTAAAGATGACACTTCCTGTTTTTTAGAATGCCGGATACGTATTTGTAAAACTCCTCCCGGCCTGCTTTTTCGAGCGTCATTTCGTGCCGTTTTGTTCCGAAAACGATTTGATAGAGGATCTGTGTGTATGTTCCCATGGGTTGTTATTGATTCGACCCCGTCGGGGTCGCGGTGTTTTCTTGTGCTTTTACGACAGACTATCGTCTGTCGTTATTTAGATTGAATCCCTTCGGGATTCTCTGCCGCTTGCGAGCTGTCATATCCGACAGCTATCAGTTTTTTGATGCCCTGTTCTCATCTTACCTACGGCCATTTTTTCTCACTGCACAATTGAATTGAATCTTTTCGGGATTCGAATTGGATCAAAGAACTACTATCTTCAACTTTAAACCCCGAAGGGGTTGAATTTCAATGTCCATCCGCTTCGCGGATGGACATTGCAGAAAAGTGTAACAACAACCCCGGCGGGGTTGAATATAAAGTCAGGAATTTCCATGCCGTTACGTGTGACAAAGAAATTATCTCTCTTCGTATTCATACCCTGTTCTCATCTTACAGGTTCACTTTTTTCTCCTCATTAGAAGACACCTACTCCTCATCCTCCTCTTTTCTGTCATCACTGCCAATCGCGCCGATCTGTTTCAGTTTGCTGATGAACTGTTCTTTTTTACGTTTGTTGGTGACGTCAAAACGGTAAGAAGGTCCTTTCTCCACGTTCATCTTTTTATTCTTGCCTTTCATTTCAGCGATCTCTTTGTTGAACTGCTCGTTGCTGCTCACCGCCAGCATGGTGCCGCGGGTGTAAGTAAAATAATACCAGGTATTGGGATCGGCTTCAATGTAAATGTCAAGGATATCACCGCCTCGTTGTTTTTTGATCTGGATCACGCCATCCATATAACGGAAGATCTCTGTTTTTAAAACGTTGCCGAGTCCAATCTTGCCATCGCTGAGATAAGCCTTCGCGCGTGGGTTATAGGTCATCTTCACATCGCTGAACACCAGACTTTTTTCCAGTTCATCGGGAAACTTCCTGTAATTGCCATATAAATTAAGTTCCGACAAAGCGCGGTCACCACGCTCTTTGCCTAACAACTCTATCAAGCCGTGGTTAAACACATCGCCTTCGAACGGCGTCGGGCTCAAAGAGCCTAGGTACAATTCAAAATCTTTGGCCATTTTTTTAAGCGGACCGCTTTCAAAAAAGAAATCCATCACCATCATTAAATTAAACTGAACGCTGTCGCTCTGCGCTTGGAATTGCGCGTTGCCCACGTTGGTCAGTTTGATCTGTCCGAGGTCCACACTCAGATTGTAACGGCCTTCTGAATTGATCTCGCAGTTTTCGGTGCTCAGACTTACATAATTACCTGGTAAACTCATCTCCTCCAGTTTTTCTTTGTTGGAGATCTCATACCGTTTGTTTTCACGGTCGTAAGCCAGGATGCCGTCTGCTTCTATCACATCTTTCGAACTTCTTGCGCCCTGCAAAGAGATAAATGAAGCAAACACGGCGTTGGAATCGGGATTGTAAAACAAACCTGTTCCAACCGGCGCACCGCGCATGTCGAGTGCTTTCTCAGGGATCGGGATCTGGATGTCCTTAGGATTGATCTCGCCTGTAAACTTCAGGTACGAGCGACCGATCCTGTTACAATTGTGTTCGATCTTGGTACCGCCGTCAAAGGTGAGGAACTCCTGCGTGGCCTGTAAGAAAACTTTTCCGGCAAAACTGAAATAATCGTTGAACTTAAAATTATCTTCTTCAGGGATAGCACCTTCTGAAATGGTTTGTCCGGACGTGTCGGGTCTTATCGTTTCAAAATGGATGAGGTACGGTTTATCGTTCTCATCAAGGTACTGGTATTCACCGGAAGCAAGGTAACTGCGTCTGCCATACACATTGGCTGTTGTATTACGAATGGTGTGGTATTTGGTAACCGTATTCGCCAGAATAGAACTTTCGCGCAGCGTGTCCATCACTGCGTTTTTAAAAATAGTCACGTCTCCGTTCTTAGGGAAGATGCGTGCATCGGCCACGTTGATGAAAGGCACATTCTGACAGCGGATGATGTATTTACGCAAATTGTACTTCGCCGCGGGCGCAAAAAAGCGCAGTGAATCCTGTTTGGGATGCACGCTGATAAATTCTGGTCCTTCAAGATCGAGCCCGCTCTCTGAAACGTCTGTGTCGATTTTTTTCTGTGAATCTCCCAGCTCAATGTCTTCGGCATCCATGTACCATTTAAAACGGTCCATAAAAGCGATGTACTGGTTCTTGTCGAACTTCACATACGAACCTTCGCCATTGGTGACAAACTCCCCGATGCGCGCGTCGAAATCGATCTTCGCGTTAACGTTCACTGTACTGAAAGTAAAGCCTTCTTCTTCAAAGGCCTTGAGCCTGAAATTGGCCGTGTCGCTGAACATCTTTCGTTTAGCGAACAGAATCCTGGTGGATGCCAGTGTTGCTTTTTCAAATTCTACTTTTCCATCTCCTACCAGGTCTTTAAAAGTGAGATCAAAACGGCCGCGGAAACTCACTTTCTCTTTGTAACTCTCAAAAGGTTTGCGCAGATCATGTGCCTGCATCAGGTCTTCATAAGGCATAAAATGCAGGCGTACTGTATCACCATGTGCAGTCGGGAATTCAGGATTGTCGCCTTCCGTTACGTCAAAAGTATTGGCGACCCCATTGGCGCTGTCGGGGAAAAAGATCAGGTCGGGCACCTTCGACAAACTGGAACTGAATTTAAGATCACCACCGCCTCTTAAACCTTTGTTACTTAAACGGATTTCCTGGTCGAAATTGGCCTTGCCTTTATAAACCGGGTATCCACCTGCCGGCGATTGCCTGATGAAACCCAGTGAATAATCTTTCTGAAGCGTGAGTGTTTCTTTAAAATCGGGAAAGATGTCAGCCGATGCAAAAGTGCCGTTAAATCTTAAACCTTCGTTGCGGAAGTTATCAAGACTGTCGATGCTGAAAGGATCGAGTTTAAAATAAAACCTGTCGCGGTTGTACACGCCTCTGAAAATTGATTTTTTATCGTAAAAAGCGTAACTCTCTTTAAAGCTCTGGAAGCTCGGGAAAGTAGGTGCCTTGCCCCATCCGCTCTTGTTGCGCGGCGCGTCGATGCGCAGTTCGCCGTTCAGATTTTCAATAAGGGTCTGCACTTTTCTGAATGGATAATTGCCATTGATATCGGGTTCGGTTGATTCCACATAAATTTTGAGCGAGTCGATGGTTTTCATGCTCACCTTGAACTGCTCGTAATCAAAAACAAAATCCTTTCCAACAAATTCAAATTTTCCGGAAGCTATGGTGCCACTGAAATCCATGCGCCTGTTTTTTTTGAGCAGGATGTCGCCGTTACGCGGGAACATCCACACCTTCTGAGAATCGCTCAGCAACACACGCTTCACCCCATGCACAGTGATGTCGTAATTCAGCAGGTTCATGTTGGCGTTGTCCTTACCGGGATTCACAGAGTGCAGGGTAATGATGTCGTAATCGTGTTTGTGTTTGGCATTATCGGCATAATCAAAAAGGCGCTGCCTGATGGTGATCATGTCACTTTCAGGATTAAAATAGATCAAACCCGTGATGGCCATTTTAAAAATGATAGGTCTGAGGTCGTTGGCCAGGTACTTGATGTGTTTGGCAAAATCAACAACACTGAAATTTGTTTGTTTGTTATTCGCGTAATAATAGTCGATCATCCTCGTAATCGGACTGATCTTCTCACCTTCTTTGATGGATTCTTCTTTGTCTTTGTTATAAAAATCGATCGATTCGAAAAAAGCCTCTCCCTGGAAATTGTTGGGCAGGAAATTAAAGGCGAGGGTTGGCTCATCGATGTTCCATACGATCTGCTCGATGTGCATGTCATATTTATGGAAGCTGTTGATAAAAGGTGTTTTTTGTAAACCGTCGTCACCGCGCATGATCGTCACAGTGCGTTTTTCAACCTGGTAAGTAAAGCTGAGCCCGGGATGGTAAATGGTATCTTTATCAAGAAAAAATTTAACGCTGCCGGGATTGGCCACGATCTTGTCTTTGCCCATGCCAAAGGCGCGTGCCGAGATCTCAAGGAAACGGCGGTTGTCTTTTTTAAAAACAATGCGCGCAGGATTGGACGGACTGCCTGAACCCACAAACTTGGGTCCCCGCATACCAAATCCGCCATCAAAATCCACATCAGGATAAATGTCTTTCACAACCAGGCGTTTGCTGTAGGAGTCGAACCGCGGGTATGTTTTTTCGGCGTTCTCGGTGATGATGCGGTCAACCAGTTTTCCCAGCTGAGGCTGATCAAAAAACTGTTTGCCTGTAAATACCGCGCTGTCGCTGGCGTAGTTTCCGGTTTTGCAATCAATGGTGTACCGTTTGATGGTGGCAAAAACGTCTTCTTCAAGTCCCGCGCGCGACCAGCTGACCTTGCCCGAGCGACCTACGAATTTTCCGTTGGTAGGATAAAAAATGCCGTTGGTTTCTTCCACCGCAATGCTGTCGCCACGCGGGTTAACGCCCACAAGGGTCACATTCTCAAACTTCACCAGAGGAATAGAATCGTATTCGAAACGGTAGTTGGGTTCTGCGCTGTAATAGGTATAAGAAGGTGTTTTGTAAAACACGTTGTTTTTGAAGATGTTTTCGCTCATGTCGAAAAAATCCTGCACCCCACGGATGGATTTGCCTTTCAGGATCTTGTTGACACAGGCCTGCCAGTCATCGAAGTTTTCACCGGTCTGGTTGGCCTGCAGCGCATTGATAACGGTATTGATGTACCCATAAAAAAACGGATAAGGTTTCATCCGTTTACCGAGCATGGTGTTGCTTGTTTCAATGATGATCTCTTTATAATACCCGGCTATCTTGTTTTCTTTCCAGAGTTTTTCCAGGTCGCGGATGTAAGTGGCGGCCTGTTCCTTGTTGGCCGAATTATCAATAAAATACTGACCCAGGTCGCGGGTAAATTTTACGGTGTCGGATGAGAACTGGGTTATTTTCTGCGCCTGAAGTGCAGTGCAGCTAAATAACAGGCAAAAAAGAACGATAAAGTGGGAAGGTTTTTGAAACATCTTTTGATTCGTGTGTTCTCAAATATAAAAAAATGAATCAGGTTTGTAATACAAAAACGGGATATTTAAGATTTCTTGTATTTGCAGGCGCATCAAGGCTTGCAGGGCCACATCCGAAAATATCGCCGTTTGATAAAAAAAAGCTTTTTAAGCCCTTATATTCAGTATCTTTGCTCTTTTATTTTTAATATGTCAACCATCAAATATTCAGAGCAACTGGCGGATGTTGAAGCTGCCAAAAAACTTGGCCTTATGGCCGAGGAATTCGATAAGATCAAACAGATCCTGGGCCGTACGCCTAATTTTACCGAAGTAGCTGTTTTTTCGGTGATGTGGAGCGAACACTGCTCATACAAGAATTCTATTACCTGGTTAAAAACCCTTCCCAAGGATGGTCCTCACATGCTGGCCAAAGCCGGTGAAGAAAACGCGCAGGGTGGTGGCGCCGCCGGGCACGCCGTTGAGA
>CAZFCR010000039.1:0-5999 GCA_964517305.1 uncultured Akkermansia sp. | reverse complement strand
AAAACGCGGGACTGGTTGACATTGGCGACGGGCTGGCCTGCGCTTTTAAAATTGAATCGCACAATCACCCGAGTGCCATTGAGCCTTACCAGGGCGCGGCCACAGGGGTAGGCGGCATTAACCGCGATATTTTCACCATGGGCGCAAGACCCATCGCGCAACTGAACTCCCTGCGTTTTGGCGACATCAAATCCAAAAAAACACAGTGGATCCTCAAGGGTGTTGTAAAAGGCATTGGTGATTATGGTAACGCGTTTGGCATTCCAACGGTTGGAGGAGAAGTGTTTTTTGACGAGTGTTACAATGTGAACCCTCTGGTGAATGCCATGAGTGTGGGTATTGTAAAACAAGGAGAAACAGTAAGCGCTACCTCTTACGGCAAAGGCAACCCGGTTTTCATTGTAGGCTCGGCAACCGGTAAAGACGGAATTGCGGGAGCTTCGTTCGCGAGCAAGGACATTACAGAAGAATCTGCACAGGATCTGCCTTCAGTACAGGTGGGTGATCCTTTCCAGGAAAAATTATTACTCGAAGCAACGCTGGAAGTCATTAAAACAGGCGCTGTGATTGGCATGCAGGACATGGGTGCGGCGGGCATTACCTGCTCTACCTCTGAAATGAGCGCCAAAGGCGAACATGGTATGAACATCTGGCTCGATAAGGTACCTACCCGTCAGGCCGGCATGCACCCTTTTGAAATCCTTTTATCCGAATCGCAGGAGCGCATGCTCGTGGTGGTTGAAAAAGGTAAAGAAGAAGTGGTGAAAAAAGTGTTTGACAAATGGGATCTGAACTGCGAACAGATTGGTGAAGTGACCGAAGGCAACACATTAAAATATTTTATGCACGGTGAACTCGTGGCCGAAATTCCTGCCGATGTGCTGGTATTAGGTGGCGGCGCGCCGGTGTACACAAGAGAATACAAAGAGCCGGCTTATTTCGCTGAGTCCAAAAAATTTAAAATTGAATCGGTTGAAGAACCCAAAGATCTGAAACCGGTGATGCAGCACCTGGCCGCGCATCCCAACCTGGCCAGCAAACGCTGGATATACAACCAGTACGACAGCATGGTGGGCACCATTAACATGAGTACCAACGCGCCTTCTGATGCGGCCATTGTGAACATCAAGGGCAGCAAAAAAGCACTGGCCATGACCGTTGACTGTAACTCACGTTACGTGAACGCTGATCCTGAAACCGGCTGCGCCATTGCCGTGAGCGAAGCGGCACGCAACATCGTTTGCAGCGGTGGTATTCCGAGCGCGGTAACCAATTGCCTTAACTTTGGTAATCCTTACAACCCTGAAGTTTACTGGCAATTTGTTGGTTCGATTAAAGGCATGAGCAAGGCCTGCTTAAAATTCCAGACCCCTGTAACCGGTGGTAATGTGAGTTTCTACAACCAGTCGAGCTATGAAGGTCCTGTGTTTCCAACACCTACCATTGGCATGATCGGTATTGTGGAAGATAAAAAACACCAGACCACACTGAACTTTAAAAATGAAGGCGATGTGATTTACCTGATCGGTGAAAGCAAAAACGACATCTCATCCTCAGAATATTTATACAGCTTCCATAAAATAAAAAACACGCCAGCGCCTTTCTTCGACCTGGATGCAGAATACAAAGTGCAGCAGGCAGTAACCGCGCTCATCCGCGAAAACATCCTGAGTTCAGCGCATGACCTCAGCGATGGTGGGCTTTTTATGAGTCTGCTCGAAAGCGGCATGGTGAACGATCTCGGATTTGAGATCAGTTCTGATGCTTCTGTCCGTAAAGATGCTTTTCTTTTTGGTGAAGCCCAGAGCCGTGTGCTGGTAAGCCTGAGCGCTGCCAATGCATCCAAACTGGAAACCATCCTTCAGAAGAGCGGTGTTCCGTTTAAAAAACTCGGCACTGTTAAAGGAAAACAAATTGTGATCGACGGTCAGAATTACGGTGAGCTGAGTGAATACAAAAAATCATTCGACACCAGCATAGAAAACCAACTCAACTAAAAAACAAAGGCAGCTTTTAAAGGCTGCCTTTTTTGTTAAGAGCACATGACAAAAACGCTTTATCACGAAGTTCAGTATTTCAGGGGTAATCCATTATGGACGGTGCTTCTTTTATTGCCACCGGTGTTTTTCCTGGGCATGCTGGCGGTGCAGGTGTATACCGGACAACCGGTGGGCGACAAACCCATGTCGAATGTATCACTGCTGACACTGACTTTATTTGTGCTCATTCCTTCGATCTGGGCCTGGCGACGCGTTAAACTGACGCTGATACTGGATGATGAAAAGATTTCTTACGGCTGGAACATGCCTACCGCTGATTTGAATGCGGTTTATTACCGCGATATCAAAGAATGGAAAGTGATAAAATATGGATTTGTAGGATACGGCTATCGTTTATCCATCAAATATGGCACGGTGCACAACCTCAGTGGCAACAAGGGTTTACAGATCATCACCAAAAAAGGCGAAAAAATTCTTGTAGGTACACACAGGCCTGAAGATCTGGCCCATTTTATTTCGGGCGTAATGTTATCATCCTGAAACCTGTTCCTGATACACAACGGAAACTTCATCCAGCACAGATAAAATATCAGAGAGCGTGTTCAGCGTCACTAACTTTGTGCGTGTTTCCTTAAAGTTGGGAATCCCCCTGAAATAATTGGCGTAGTGGTTGCGCATTTCAAGAATGCCAAGTTTTTCGCCCTTCCATTCAACAGATTTGGTGACATGTGTTTTGCAAACCTCCACCCTGTTGGCAATCACCGGCTTCGGAAGGTGTTCGCCTGTTCTCACAAAATGTTTGATCTCGTTAAAGATCCAGGGATAACCAATCGCCGCGCGGCCAATCATGATGCCATCTACACCATACCTGTTTTTGTATTCCAGCGCTTTTTCAGGACTATCGATGTCACCATTACCGAAGATGGGAATTTTAATACGGGGGTTATTTTTTACATCGGCAATGTACTTCCAGTTAGCGGTGCCTTTGTACATCTGGGCACGCGTGCGGCCGTGAATCGATAGAGCCTGTACGCCAATGTCCTGCAGTCTTTCAGCCACTTCCATGATGTTGATCATCGAGTCGTCCCAGCCAAGACGTGTTTTTACGGTCACAGGCAGACTGGTGCTTTTGATCACCGCTTTGGTAAGCCGCACCATCAGGTCAACATCTTTTAAAACACCGGCGCCCGCGCCTTTGCAGACTACTTTTTTCACCGGACAGCCGAAATTAATATCAAGCAGATCGGGCTGCGTGGCATCTACGATCTTAGCCGACATGGCCATGGCTTCTTCATCACCGCCAAAGATCTGTATGCCGATGGGGCGTTCGTAATCAAAGATGTCGAGTTTTTTACGGCTTTTGATCGCGTCGCGGATGAGGCCTTCGCTGCTGATGAATTCGGTGTACATTAAATCGGCACCGTATTGTTTACACACATAACGGAAAGGCGGATCACTCACATCTTCCATAGGTGCCAGCAAAAGCGGGAATTCAGGTAGTTCAATATTTCCTATCCGGATCAAGGGCGCAAAGATACTGAAAAAAGATCAAATGCCTCTGAAACAAGGCCTCACAGGCCCTGAAAGGATGTTAAACTTTTTTGCGGTTAAAACGGAGCGCCTTCAGCATCCACCGTGGCAAAGGTCTTTCAGGGGCGCGTTTGGAAAGATCGAGGTACCAGCCCAGTTTTTTCATGATGGGAATCTTACGGGTCTCTACAAATTCTATCAGGCTGCCATCCGGATCTTCAATGTAGGTGAAATGCCCCGCTGCTTCGCCCATTTCAAAACCTGCGCCGCCATCCACTGTAAAAGGATGACCTTCTTTTTCGCATTTGGCTTTTAAGGCCGCCATGTTTTTGATGTCGAAACAAAGATGAATAAACCCCAGATCGCCCCAGAGCCTGTTTTCAAAGATCTTCCGCGGTGTATAGTCTTTCGCTTCAACCAGCTCGATGTAACCTTTGCCAAATAATTTCGAAAAAGGCCCGACACGTTCCTGGCTGTGCGTGAGAATGGCGCGTTTAAAAACCTTGTCACCGCCTGGAAGATGTGCCTGATCGGCAAACTTTCCTTCACCTTTAAAAACCACCTGGTCGTAACCAAGTACCTGCGAATAAAAATGAATGGAGCGTTCCAAATTACTCACGCCAATGATCATGCCCACGGGCCCGCCGGTATGTTTTAAACCGCGCGCAAACCACACGTTGTCTTCTATGATCTCAAAATGATTACCAAACGGATCGCTGATAAAAAAATGCTTTTTGCCGGCAGGGTTGTCGCTAACAGGCCCGAGGATCTTAACGCCTGATGCCTTCATTTCATTGTAAGTTGCCTGAATCTTATCGGTTTTTATCTTCGCGCAATAAAGGCCCAGGTCTCCGAGCTGGGGCGCGAAGGCAGGTGGCTGCGGTGTGCGGCTGGTGTATTGCCAGATCTCAAATCCCCCGCCGCCTTTTATATTGATGGCCAGGATGGCGTGCCGTTTGTGCGGTTTCCCTCCGGTATAAGGCAACATGAGGTTGGCTTCGGCGGCTTCTTCAAAAATAGGAATGTCCATCCCAAGCGTGTTGTTGTACCATTTAAAACCTGCGTGTACGTTGGGAACCCCAATGCCCACTTGTTGTATACCGGAAATGATGTAGCTCATCTAATCTAATTATTAGTAAATTTGTGCCTCCAAAAATAACAAATTTATGTACGGTCAGTTACAACAGCAGCTTCAGGCAACCTTAACCGAAATTGAAAAAAACGGTTTATACAAACGCGAAAGGGTGATTACCACGCCCATGGATGCTGTGGTAAAGGTAAATGGCAAGGATGTGATCATCTTCTGTGCCAACAACTACCTGGGTTTGTCGAGCCACCCCAAAGTAGTAGCCGGCGCCAAGAACGCGCTGGATACACATGGCTTCGGCATGAGCAGCGTCCGTTTTATCTGCGGTACACAGGACATTCACAAAACACTAGAACAAAAGATAGCCACCTTTCTCGGGACGGAAGATACCATTCTTTATGCGGCTGCATTTGATGCCAATGGCGGCGTGTTTGAACCACTTTTCGATGAGAACGATGCCATTATCAGCGATGAGCTGAACCACGCCAGCATCATCGACGGCGTGCGCCTTTGCAAAGCGCAACGTTACCGTTACAAGAACTGTGACATGGCTGATCTTGAAGAACAGCTGAAAAAAGCGCAATCACAACGCAACCGCATCATTGTAACCGACGGGGTATTCAGCATGGATGGTTTTGTTGCCCCGCTTGACAAGATCTGCGACCTGGCTGATAAATACAATGCACTAGTGATGGTTGACGAATCGCACGCAACAGGCTTCATCGGCAAAACCGGGCGTGGTACCGTAGAATTAAAAAACGTGATGAAACGCGTGGACATCGTTACCGGAACACTAGGCAAAGCACTTGGTGGCGCCATGGGTGGATTTACAACCGGAAAAAAAGAGATCATCGACATCCTTCGCCAGCGTTCACGTCCATACCTGTTCAGCAATTCACTTGCGCCGGTAGTTGTTGGCGCCAGCATCGCTGTTTTTGATATGCTTACAGAAACCACGGCACTGCGCGATAAACTAGACTGGAACATTCAATACTTTAAAAAAGGCATCAAAGAAGCCGGACTCGACATCCGTGAAGGAGACAGCGCCATTGTGCCTGTCATGTTATACGACGCCGCGCTTTCGCAGAAGTTTGCCGACAAATTACTCGAAGAAGGCATTTATGTAATAGGCTTCTTTTTCCCTGTGGTGCCAAAGGACAAGGCCCGCATCAGGGTACAGTTAAGTGCCGCACACGAAAAAGAGCACCTCGACAAAGCCATTGCCGCCTTTAAAAAAGTTGGCAAAGAACTGGGTGTAATTAAATAATTATTTCCGGTGGCTGAGAAAATTGCTTATTTTTGCAGCTCGTTATTTTATTTATGGGGGATTAGCTCAGCTGGCTAGAGCGCTTGCATGGCATGCAAGAGGTCACCGGTTCGAC
>CAZFCR010000038.1:5983-14057 GCA_964517305.1 uncultured Akkermansia sp. | reverse complement strand
AACAACGCTATTCTCAGCATCTCCGGTGATTTTAAATCGGCCGACGCGCTGGCGCTTGTTGACAGGTATTTCGGAAACCTGAAGCCTTGTCCGGAGGTTAAAAAATTAAGAACCCCACCGGTAACTATCGCAACTGATAAATACACTGCTTACAGAGACAGAACATATTTACCGCTTAACCTCAGGGTGTTCCCAACAGTGCCGCAGTATCACCGCGATGAGCCTGCACTCGATATTCTCGGAACCATGATGGGTAACGGTAACAACTCTATCTTCTACAAAAATTTTGTGAAGAGCAAGATGGCGGTTCAGGCTGGTGTGTATCACCGCTCGAATGAGTTATCAGGTGAATTTACTTTCGAGATCTTTGCTTATCCACCGGATGATTTTAACCTGGAAAAACTTTTTACAGATCTCGATACCAAGGTAAAAGAAACCATTGATGAATTTGGTAAAACGGGGATCACCGACGAAGCTCTGCAACGTGCAAAAGCAGAGATTGAGGGTTTTGCTTACAACAGTTTAAATACCGTTTATGGAAAGAATGCTACCATTTCGGAATGGGAGCGTTTGCTTGGCAAATCCTCGACTATTTCTGAAGAACTGGAAAGATATACCAAAGTAACGAAGGAAGATCTTGTGAGAGTGTATAATAAATATATTAAAGGATCTGGTGCAGCCATTCTGAACACTTATCCGATCATTGATCCGAAAGATTCGGTAAAAAGTGTAAATCCTTATGCCGGTCGCGATTTCCCGGATAATCCTGAATACACGGGTTTAAATTATTCTCAGAACCCTGATAAATTCGACAGGGCGCAAAGGCCTGTTGCCGGTGCAGTTAAACCGGTAAAGACGCCTGATTTTTTTAAAACCAAAATGGCGAATGGTTTATCGGTGATTGCTACACGCAATACTGAAACACCTGAAGTAACCATGGTAATGGAAATTGAGGGAGGAAGTCTTGTGTTAGGGGCAGATAAACTGAAAAAGCTCGGTGTGGCTGAATTAACGGCCAACCTGATGAATGAGAGTACAAAAAATTTTACTACGGAAAAGATCAGTGCCGAACTCTCAAAACTTGGAAGCTCCATTTCATTTGACGCCGGTAAAAATTCAACCACAGTGAGGGTAACAAGTTTGAAGAAAAATCTTGACGCCACTTTAAAACTGCTTGAAGAAAAACTGATGAATCCTGCTTTTACTGAAGAAGAATTTAAATTGGCGAAAAAACAGTACAAAGAAGGTATCAAGAACAACGAAACGGATCCTAACAGCATGGCCAATAAAGTGTTCAATTATTCGATCTACGGAAACACGGTGTTAGGCCTTGAGCCTTCCATTAAATCTGTGGACAATGTTGAACTGGAAGACGTAAAGGCTTATTACAATGATTTTTATTCGCCTTCTGTTGCCAACCTGGTTGTGGTGGGCGATATTGACGAGAAAGAACTGATGCCTAAGATCGAGTTCCTGAGCAAATGGCCGTCGAAGGCAGTGACCATCTTGCCTTTGCCAGAGCCAGAGCCGGTAAAAGAGCCACGTTTTTACATTTATAATAAATCGTTTGCATCATCTTCAGTAATTCAGATGGGATATCCTTCTATAAAATACGACGCTACCGGTGACTATTATAAAAACAGGATCGCGAACTTTATTTTTGGAGGGAATTTCAACAGCCGTATTAACCTGAATCTACGCGAAGATAAAGGGTATACTTATGGCATCCGCTCGGCGTTCTACGGTGACAAATACAGCGGATCATT
Organism: uncultured Akkermansia sp.; assembly: GCA_964517305.1. Taxonomy (GTDB): domain Bacteria; phylum Bacteroidota; class Bacteroidia; order B-17B0; family Aurantibacillaceae; genus Aurantibacillus. Next base: position 12,291 of record CAZFCR010000038.1, on the reverse strand, counting down.
CGAAATCACATCGGCTGTAAAACGCAATGCAACAGCTCTTTCGCTTGCTGAGATCATCAAAGAATTCAAAAAGTATGAAAGTGGCGGTATTACTGACGCGGAACTGGAGTTTACCAAAAACTCGTTGCTGAACGAAGAAGCGCTCAGGTATGAATCGCCGTTTCAGAAAGCGAACTTCCTCGCCACCATCGCGCGTTACAACCTTGAAAAAGACTACCCTTCGCAGCAGAACCAGATCCTGAAAAACATTTCTAAAGAAGAAGTTAACCAGCAGATCAAAAAATACTTCGACTACAATAAACTGACCACCGTTGTTGTAGGCGATAAATTCTCGATCGAAAACCAGCTCGACAAAGCTTCGAAGGATGCCAATAACAAAGAGGTATTAAATAAGGTTAAATTGAAAAAGATTTCTATTGATTAATTTATGTAAATAAATAATCTTTGCATCTTTACAATTGACGCAAGGAATTACAAAAACCACTAAGCTTGCTCTTAGTGGTTTTTTTTGATCACACAAACAACAAAAAAACATGAAAAAAATTATTGCATTGGCATTCGTTACCCTTTCCGCGGTTTCTTTCAGCCAGAATTTACAGGTACAGAACATGGTAAACTACCTGAGAAACAAAGAATACGATAAAGCCAAGGCTGCGGCGGATGCAGCTGCCGTTCACGAGAGTACCAGCAGCAGTGCCAAAATGTGGATGTACCGTGGCAATGTTTACAAAGCTATTTACAGCGATACTTCAGCTGCTGTGCGCAACATTGATATGGCCGCGGAAGAAAAGGCGCTGGAAGCTTATGTGAACTGTCTGAAAAATGATAAAAATACCATCTACAAAGATGATGTGAAAGGCAATCTTGTAATGGCTGCCGCCGCAACATCCAACAAGGCCAAATATTACATTTACAACAAACAGTACGATCAGGCAATTAAATGTTATGATCTTTTGGAAACAGCGCTGCCTTACGATTTCGATGGTGGAATCAAACGCAACAACATCACAAAGGAAAAACTGATGTTCGAAAGATTTGAGATGTATAAGGCTGCCGGAAACAAAGAAAAAACCCGTGAATACGCCGACAAACTCATTGCCATCAATTACAAGGATGCCCGCGTTTTTAACGACATGGTGCGTTTATCAATGGAGGCCAAAGATACCGCGACCGCTCTTTCCTACATCGACAAAGGGAAAATGATGTTTGAAGACAACATGGACCTGATCACTGCAGAACTCGATATCTACATTGCCCGCAAAAAAACCGATGTTCTGAAAGACAAACTGAACGCCGCTCTTGAGGTGTCGCCTGACAATGAAATTTTACATTTTGTGCTGGCCAATCTTTACAAAGGCACCAATAATTTTGAACTCGCCGAAAAAGAATACCTCAAGGCACTTGAGATCCGTCCGGATTATGAACCGGCCAACTACAACCTGGGTGTGTTGTATTATTCAGCCGGAAAAGAATGGAATGAGAAACTGAACGCCCTGGCGTTTAAAGATCCAAAGGCAAAAGAATACGAAGCAAAATCGAACGAGTATTTTAAAAAAGCGGTGGGTTATTTCGAAACATCGTACGAAGCTACCAAAGACAGCCGCACCAAACAGGTACTCAGGCAACTGACACTTCGTTTGGGTGATACAGAAAAAGCAGCAAAGTATAAATAATACATCCCTTGAATATGAAATTAGCCGCTAGTTTTCTTTTTTCGTTTTTGCTTGTCACACAAGCAGGTGCTCAAAAAAGTAAGGTGCAGAGCGCCTGGCGATCGCTCACCGAATACGAGGAAACGCTGAAGGATGGAAATCCTGACATCACTTTTCTCAACAAAGCCAAAGAAGCCATTGATCTGGCGCTGACCAACGAGGACACCCGCAAACAGGCCAAAACCCATGCTTATAAACTGCGCATCAGTTACGCGCAGTTTCAGTATGATCTGGCAAGCGAGATGAAACGTCTTGAAAGCACTGTTCCTGATAAAACAGAACGTGCGATGAGCGCCTATGGCAATACCAGTCTGACAGAGTTTGAAAATGCAGCACAGTCTTTGAACACCATTAAGGATCTGGATCCTAAATTCCTCGAAAACATCAGCGAGGCGCTTTTAAAAGGTACAGATAATCTTGATGAGGATGAACTCAAATTTGCAATGGCGGTGCAGCAGATGAAGATGGAAGCGGGTAACATCGCGTCGGGTAAATACAAGGCTAAACGATACGAAGAAGCAGCGGATTATTTTTACAAAACAGCTTTTATCAACACGATTTTGTTCCGCACCAAAGACACTGCTAATTTTTACAATGCCTGTGTGGCCGCTGGCAGATCCAAGAATACTGACAAGATCCTGGATTACAACAAAAAAATGATCGAAGCAGGTGTTTCTTCACCCTATAATTATGAGTCGCTTTACAATGCTAACCTGTCCAAAGGAGATTCATCGGCAGCGATAGAATCACTGAAAAAAGGCAGGAACGCTTATCCTTCAGACATCGGACTCCTGACACAGGAAACCAATCTGTTTCTGGCAACGGGAAAACAACAGCAGGCACTCGATAACCTCAAACTTTCGGTGCAGCGTGATCCTAACAACGCCCTCTTTTATTTTATCATCGGCAACATTTACGATAACCTGGCTAATCCTAAAGACAAGGCATCAGGTAAAGAACTGCCCAAGCCATCTAACTTCGATGAACTTTTTAAGAGCGCGGAAGAAAACTATCTGAAATCCATAGAACTGAAACCGGCAAACAAAGAATACCTCTACAATTCGCTGTACAACCTGGGTGCCATGTATTATAATCAAGGGGCATTTGTTACCAATCAAAACACCGGGAAAATCACCGATGCAGTAAAACAACAAAAAGCCAACGAATTAAAGGCCCAGGAGTCGTACAAAAAAGCGATTCCTTACCTCGAACAGGCCCTTGCCCTTCGGTCGGACGATAAACAAACCATGACCGCCCTGCGCAGACTTTACATGACCGTAGGCAACGAAGCAAAAGCAAAAGAAATGGGCGACAGGCTGAAAGCCGCGCAATAGTGGTATTTATAAAAATTAAAAAGGGCGGTACCACATGGTTTACCGCCCTTTTTTTATTTCGTTTCGCCGGATTACAGCGGAATGTTACCGTGTTTTTTCTTTGGTAATTGATCCACTTTATTCTCAAGCATTTTAAAAGCCTTGATCAGTTTCAGTCTTGTTTCTTTAGGTTCAATTACTTCATCAATGAATCCACGTTCAGCCGCGCGGTAAGGGTTGGCGAACTTTGTCTGATATTCATTTTCTTTTTCTTTCCATTTAGCATTTTTATCTTCTGCAGCGGCAATTTCATTCTTAAAAATGATCTCGGCTGCGCCTTTGGCACCCATTACGGCGATTTCGGCTGAAGGCCATGCAAAATTCATGTCTGCCCCAATGTGTTTGCTGTTCATCACGTCATAAGCACCACCATAAGCTTTTCTCGTGATCACGGTAATGCGTGGTACTGTGGCTTCGCTGAATGCGTAGAGCAGTTTGGCGCCATTGGTGATAATGGCATTCCATTCCTGGTCGGTACCCGGCAAAAAGCCTGGCACATCTTCAAAAACAAGAAGCGGAATATTAAAACTGTCACAGAATCTTACAAAACGCGCGGCCTTGGTAGAGGAGTGAATATCGAGCACCCCTGCGAGCACTGCGGGCTGATTGGCCACGATGCCGATGCTGCGGCCTGCCAGACGGGCAAATCCCACCACAATGTTTTCGGCAAAACCCTGGTGCACTTCAAAAAAACTATCGGTGTCAATTACATGTCCGATCACTTCCCGGATATCGTAAGGCTGATTGGCGTTGGCCGGAATGATATTGTTGAGTTCCTCACGCAACTCGTTGCCCATTTCATAATGCAGAGAAGGCGCGTCCTCCTCGCAGTTCTGAGGTACATAACTGAGTAAAGTTCTGATGTGATTAATGGCTTCCACTTCATTGGCACAGGCAAAATGCGTAACGCCGCTTTTTGTCGCGTGGGTATGCGCGCCGCCCAGTTCTTCACTTGTAACTTCTTCGTGGGTAACGGTTTTTACAACGTTGGGTCCGGTTACAAACATATAACTGGTTTGTTCAACCATAAGAATAAAATCTGTAATGGCAGGACTGTAAACCGCTCCGCCGGCGCAGGGGCCCATGATGGCGGAGATCTGCGGAATAACACCGCTGCTGCGCACATTGCGGTAAAAAATATCGGCGTAACCACCAAGAGATACCACCCCTTCCTGGATGCGAGCGCCGCCACTGTCATTGAGACCAATCACCGGTGCACCGTTTTTCATGGCAAGGTCCATGATCTTGCAGATCTTTTCGGCATGCGTTTCACTTAAACTGCCGCCAAACACGGTAAAATCCTGTGAAAAAACATAGGTGAGGCGGCCATTGATGTTTCCGTAGCCCGTCACCACACCATCGCCAAGGTATTTTTCTTTATCAAGGCCAAAGTCGCTGCTGCGGTGCTGAACCAGCATGCCTATTTCTTCAAACGAACCTTCATCCATTAAAAAGTGGATGCGTTCCCTGGCTGTGAGTTTTCCCTTTTTATGCTGCGCGTCAATTCTTTTCTGGCCACCGCCCAGGAGCGCTTCAGCCTTTTTATTTTCAAGTATTTTTATTTTTTCGTTCATAACAATTTAGTTAGCGGAGCCTCGTAAAAGACCGGATGCATTTCTGATAGCTGGTAAAGATATTATTTAATTTTCATCCTCAATCGCATTTTAACCCAAGTCTGCACGGCCGGATCAGCGCAGGATTTTACCCACCAGGGCGCGGAGTTCGGGCACAACTTCCCGTTCGAACCAGGGGTTGCGTTTTTGCCAAATGCCATTTCGCGGCGATGGATGCACCAGCGGAAAATAGGCAGGAAGAAACTGTTTATAGTTTTTTACGGTTTCTGTTAGTTGCCCAACCGCTGCTTTTCCGAGATAATACCTCTGCGCATAAGCACCAACCAATAAAGTGAGGCGGATATCGGGCATGCCGGCAAGTAGTTTGTGGTGCCAGGCGGGCGCACATAATTTTAACGGCGGCAGATCGCCCGACTTTCCTTTGCCAGGGTAACAAAATCCCATCGGTACGATGGCGAAAAGTCGGGGATCGTAAAATTGTTCGGGTGTTACACCCAGCCAGCGGCGGAGTTGATCGCCGCTTTTATCATCCCATGGAATTCCACTTTGATGTACTTTTTTTCCCGGGGCCTGACCAATGATGAGGATCTTTGCTTCGCGATGAACGGAAAATACCGGCCGCGGGGCATGACGCAGCAATGAGCGGCACCTGTCGCAGTTCAATATTTCTTCAGACAGTTCTTTCATTGTCGTCGTTAAAAAGGTCTGCTGCTTTATATGATAGTTGGCCGTTGACAATCTGTGCAGCGCTGGAATAGGGGTGTTCGTCGGCTTTGTTCTCTTTCATGATGTGCAGCACTTTCCAGCCTTTTGCCTTTAAATAATCCGAAACGAGGGCCCGGTGACAGCTCCACCAAACCGCCTCAGAACACATGTAGGCGCAGGTATTTGTCAGCGCGAGCGTTTCCAGTTCAGCAACGGCTTTTTTAAAAGTATCAGTTTCCATGTGGTCGGCGTAACCCCTGAAGGCCGGGAGACGCCAGGCTGTATTGACCGAGTCGGGACGTGGTTTCCTTCTTCCCCCGAGCTCGATTAAATGTTTGTAAACGATGTTGTTTTGCGAAAGAAAAGTTTCAAGATAGTCTTTATTAAAATGCGGAAAACGTTTTGAGCCGGGGTAGTGCCTGATATCAACAAGCGTATGAATACCGAACGACTGAAGCATTTTCAGAAAATACCCGATCTCGTGCACCGAATGGCCTATGGTATATATGATTTTTTGTTTCATGGAACTTCTACGGTATCCACTGCAATCCCGGTGCCATCCATTGGCAGCGGAGATGTGGGCTGGTGATTGTTAGCAATAAATTAGTATCTTTGCCACCTTATTTTTTTAGCATGATCTCAGTTACCAATGTCAGCCTGCAATTCGGCAAACGGGTTTTATTCGATGAAGTAAATGTAAATTTTACTCCGGGCAATTGTTATGGTATTATTGGCGCCAATGGTGCCGGTAAATCCACCTTTATGAAGATCCTGAGTGGTGAAATAGATCCTACAAAAGGAAGGGTGAGCGTGTTGCCCGGCATGCGCATGAGTGTGCTGAAGCAGAATCACTTTGAATACAATGAGTTTACTGTGCTTGAAACGGTGATGATGGGCAACAAACGTTTGTACCAGATCATGAAAGAAAAAGACGCCATATACGC
>CAZFCR010000038.1:0-5973 GCA_964517305.1 uncultured Akkermansia sp. | reverse complement strand
ATGAAGATGGCGTAAAAGCAAGTAACCTGGAAGCTGAATTTGCAGAGATGAACGGCTGGAACGCTGAAAGCGAAGCCTCGGAAATGTTAACCAACATGGGAATTCCGCCAGAAATACACGCTAAACAGGTGAAAGAGTTGTCTGGAAAGGAAAAAGTAAAAACTCTCCTCGCACAGGCGCTTTTTGGTAATCCTGATATTTTGTTGCTTGATGAGCCCACCAACGACCTGGATGTTGAAACCATCAGCTGGCTCGAGAATTTTCTGGCAGATTTTGTCAACACCGTTATTGTGATCAGTCACGACAGGCACTTCCTGGATGCAGTGTGTACCAACATCTGCGACATTGATTACGGCAAGATGAACATTTACACCGGTAACTATACGTTCTGGTATCAGATGAGTCAGCTACAGTTAAAACAACGCAGCGATCAGAATAAGAAAGTAGAAGATAAACGCAAAGAACTCCAGGATTTTGTGGCCCGTTTCAGCGCCAATGCCAGCAAGAGTCGCCAGGCCACCAGCCGTAAAAAATTACTTGAAAAATTAACGGTCGATGAGATCCCCGCCAGTACAAGAAAATATCCGGGAATTATTTTCCGCCAGGAGCGCGAAGCGGGAGACCAGATCCTCATGATTGAGAACCTGAGTAAAACCAAGGATGGACAGTTTGTGTTTAAAGACGTGAACATCAATGTAAAAAAGGGCGACAAAATTGCTTTCATCAGTCGCAACCAGCTGGCTGTTTCGAGCCTGTTTGAAGTGCTTGCCGATGAAAATACCGATTACAAGGGACAGTTTACTTTTGGCACCACCATTTACAAAGCTTACCTGCCTAACAACAACGACAAATATTTTCAGAGCGATCTTAACCTCATTGACTGGTTGCGACAGTTCAGCAAAGACAAGGATGAAACCTACATCCGCGGATTTCTGGGTAAAATGCTCTTCAGCGGAGAAGAGGTGCTGAAAAAATGCAGTGTGCTCAGCGGGGGAGAAAAAGTAAGGTGCATGACCAGCCGCATGATGTTGCTGAACCCCAATCTGCTGATTCTGGATGAACCTACCAATCACCTCGACCTGGAGAGCATCATCGCCTACAACGACGCTCTGAAAGATTATCCCGGAACAATACTGTTCACCAGTCATGATCACCAGTTGATGCAAACCGTAGCCAACAGGATCATTGAACTGACACCAAAAGGCATCATCGACAAGGCCTGCACTTACGACGAATACCTCGAAAGCCCCGCGGTTGCCGAGATGCGTAAAAAAATGTATTGAGCGGATTCATGTGTTCCGGTTTAGAGTCTTATCTTTATAGGGATGGTGAATCCCGATAAAAGATTATTACACTTAAGCAAGGACGCCAGGCTGCGCAAAATTTTAATTGACGCGGAGCCGATCAGCACAAAAAAAGAAAAGGATTTGTATTTTTCTTTATTACGCGCCATTGTCGGTCAGCAACTCTCTGTGAAGGCCGCAGCAACTATCTGGCAGCGTTTTCTTGAACTTTTCCCCGACAAATATCCTGAGCCTGAACTCATTTTTGCCACCACAGATGCGCAAATGCGGGCTGCGGGACTTTCTTTTCAGAAAGCAGGATACATTCGAAACATTGCTGAATTTTCGAAGAACCAGGGTCTCGATCATAAAAAACTGGACGCCATGGATGACGATGCGCTCGTTGAGTACCTCGTTCAGATAAAAGGGGTAGGGCGCTGGACCGTGGACATGCTGTTGATGTTCAGTCTGGGCCGTGAAGACGTTTTTCCTGTTGACGACCTTGGAATACAAAACGGGATGATGGCTTTATACGGACTAAAACCTGGCAACAAAAAAGAGTTATATGCGCTTATGCGGAAAAGAGCGGAGAAGTGGCGGCCGTACCGCAGTCTGGCGTGCATGTACATCTGGCAGTACAAGGATGCCATCAAAAAATAAGAGCCGGTGGTTGCCGGCTCTCATTAAATCAATCAGGATACTGATCAGGTTTTTGTTTTGCTGTATTTCTCAGCCATTTTCACAGCTTCGTACAGGTTAACAATACCGGCGTGTTTGCTGAGTTTTTCAAATTTCACCAGTTCGTCTTTGGTTCCCGGCTTCACTACTTTTTTTCCTTTGTAGTCTTTTACACTGCTTTTCACAAGAATTTTTTTGATCTGCGCAGGAGTAAGATCAGGATAATAAGATTTCAGAACGGCAGCCACACCGGCCGCTACAGGCGAAGCCATGCTGGTACCGCTCGCGTCTTTGTATTCGTTTTTAGGTGTGGTTGAATAAATATCAACGCCGGGTGAAAAAATATCAACTGTTTTTTTGCCGTAATTGCTGAAAGGTGCTACAATCTTATCATCGGGCTGCCAGCTAAGTGCGCCAACATCCATAAAGTTCGGAGCTTCGCCTTTGCCTTCAAATTTTTTGGAAGGGTAGTGGGCAACTTCATCAATGTTCACACCATCATTGCCTGCGGCGTGAATGAGCAATACACCTTTACTCTCGGCATATTTCACTGCATCGTCAACCACTTTTTTGTCCCAGCTGTATTTTTTACCAAAACTCATGTTAATGATCTTGGCACCGTTATCAACGGCATAGCGGATCGAATTGGCAACGTCTTTATCACGCTCGTCCCCGTCAGGCACACAACGGATGGCCATGATGCGCACATCGGTAGCCACACCATCCATGCCTACACCATTGTTGCGGGAGGCAGCGATGATGCCCGCCACGTGAGTTCCATGGAAACTGTCAGGACCATTGCAATCGTTGTTGCCATAATACCTTTCAGAGGAATTGTTATAATCATCACCTACAATATTGCGCGGATCGAAATCAATGTTCAGACCATAATCAACGTAAGACTGGTAATGATCAAGACCGCCTTTAAAATTGGCAACCAGGTCTTCAAGGCTCATACCGTCTGCATTTTTAAGGATCTTGAGGCCGAAAGCCTTATTCTGAATGTCGGCTTTATCCGTTGCATTGAATTTTTCCAGTTCAACAGCGGTTACCTTTTCAACCTTTTGTTCTTCTTTTACCTTGGCATCAAGCGATGTGAAATTTTCGCTGAGGGTTTTGAGGCGGTTGTAGGTGCCCTCATACGTTTCTTTCATTTTGGTATAGTCGGCATTGAGGGTCTGGTAAAACTTCCACTCCTCTTTTTCCTGTTTGTTAGTGAAGTCCGATTCGGCTTTGCCGTCGTACTTTGGTTTCATTTTGCGCATGAGACGTGTAATTTCAAGATTGTCCTTGTTTACATTTTTGCCGTCTTTGCCGCCAATGAAGTTCCAGCCATGAATGTCATCGATGTAGCCGTTTTTATCATCGTCTACTCCGTTTCCGGCAATTTCGCCCGGATTGGCCCACATCACATTTTTAAGATCTTCGTGTTCATAATCCACACCGCTGTCGATCACACCAACAATCACAGTTGTTGATTTTTTATCTTTAAGTATTTCTTTGTAGGCGCGCTCAGTGCTAACCCCGTTTACCTTGTCGGTTTTCGCATCCAGGTTAAACCAGTTGTCGGGTCTTTTCGCCGTTTGGGCGTTAAAGAAGAAGGAGGCCAGTAAAAAAGCCGGAATGAGTAGTTTTTTCATGTTTTTAGTTTTCTATGTTACACGTTGATAAGCGGGTTCAGCGCTTGGTTTACAGCAAATATAACGGAAGTTCGTAAAGGCCTTTGACCGTTTACCATAATTTAAAAAATTTTTGATTAAAAATACCCCGGATTGGGGGAGCGTATTTTTTTAAAAATCTGCTCAGGGGATGCAGAGAGGATCATTTTTTTAATACATTTGACTTTATAACAAAAATTCTAAACATGAAAAAAATTACTTTAGCATTATTTGCACTCATTGGAACCTTCCAGGGATTGGTTGCTCAAACCAATATCGATGTGATTGCACCGCCGACCATTAACACAACTTCTCAGTTGCGTTTGCCTAATGGGATGCCTGAACACAAGAACCTGAAAGGCGTTTGTCTTTTAAGAGCTTCTGAACTCACCGCGTTAACCGGTAGCATCATTAACTCGATAGGTTTTATCAGGATCGACGGAACCGGAACTACGCCATCAACAGGAAACTTCACAGTTTATCTTGAGAACACTTCTGACGTAACCTATTCAAAAGGCACATCTTTCAGTTCGGCAATCAGCACAATGGCTCAGCATTACAATGGCGGTTACACTGTGCCACTGAGTGCAACTACCACCACCGTTACACTTAATCTTACTCCAACCTTCACTTATACAGGTGGCGGAATTTACGTTGCCTGGGAGTGGGAAGAACTTACACCTTCGCCTAATACCAATAACGATTATGCAACCTATGCAGCGAACAATGCCGGTGCCGGTAATGCACTGAGCGCAACTTCTTACTCAACTGCGATGCCTGCGCCAAATACCATGACTATCGGCGATTTCAGGCCTTCATTCGTTTTTAATGCAGTGAATACTGCTACTAATGAGGTACAGCTGGTAGATATTATTGCTCCGGGTCTGGATTCAAAACTAGACGGAGGTCAGTTTGTAGAAGCAAAGATCTTAAACAAAAGCTCTATTACACTCAACAATGTGCCTGTAACTTTAAATGTAACCGGCGCTAACACATTTGCCAATACACAAACTGTAGCCAGCGTTGCAGCTGGTGCCGTGGCAAGTGTAACTTTTGCGGTTTTTGCACCGGCCACTTCTGGTATCAACACTTTGGTTGCAACCGTACCTGCCGATGAAAATCCGACTAACAATGGATTGTCATGGACTCAGAGTGTAACCTGCAACGATGTTGCACTTTATCCTGTGGGCTCGCCAACTATGTTTATCAATCAGGGCCGTGGAGCCGGCAATTCGGCCGGAGGGCTTATTTACGCATTCCGCCACACGCCTGCGGTTACAGCGAGTGTAACTTCAGTTAGCCTTGTTGTGCCTTCTTTCAGCAATGCCAACAACCTCAACAATAATATTTTCCCTGTTGTTCTGGATGCCAACGGTGCCATTGTTGCTCAGGGTCCTACTGTTCCTATTACAGCAGGTATGCTTGACCAGTTCTCAGCGCTTACTTTCACATCACCTGTAGCTTTATCAGCCAACCAGGCTTATCACATTGGCGTTGGTATGCCAACCAATCAATACTTCCCGGTGGGCACACTCGCTACCAACTATACCGTTGCCGGATATTACTCGGCACCTGTGGCTGGTGGTCAGCTGACTGTAATGCCAACTGGTTACATGTCTCTCCATGCAAGTCTGAGTTTCTCTAATACTACCATCACCGCGTCTGCAAACCGTACATTTGTTTGTAAAGGTGAAACAACTACGTTAACTGTTAACGGTGCTGCCGGAAATACCTATACCTGGACTCAGGGTGGCAGCAATCAGACTTCAGTTGTATTTACTCCAACATTACCTGGAACACAGGGTATGGTATCTTATGTTGTAAACAGTACAGATCCAACTACACAGTGCCGTTCAAATACCGCGATTGTGAGCGTGAGTGTAAATGCCTGCACGGGTCTTGGCGAGTTACCAAATGCCGACCTGATCAGCGTTTTCCCTAACCCAGCTGTAAATGGCATCGCTTCGGTTAAAGGTCTGCAGGGTGAGGTTACCATCAGCGTGATGAACATTACCGGACAAGTGGTATCAACTCAAACAACCAGTCAGGAGACTTTTGATATTGATCTGTCAAACTACGCGGCAGGTACTTATTTTGTTAAGATTGCTGATAAGGATAATCAGGTGAAGATCGTAAAACTGGTGAACCAGAAATAAAACCCATCGCCTTCATTACACAAAAACCCCCTCTGAAAAGAGGGGGTTTTTTATTTACGGCTATTTGCAAAGCGAATTAAAAATTAATACCTTTAATAAAATTAAATTGTACACATGATGAAAAAACTACTTTTATTAGCAACAGCGGGTTTGTCGTTAAACGCATTGGCACAAGCTCCGAAAGTTGAGCCGCGTCTC
>CAZFCR010000037.1:0-14347 GCA_964517305.1 uncultured Akkermansia sp. | reverse complement strand
TCTCTGCAATACCGGTACATTTTCCTGCAATCACCTGCACGGTAGCAGTTTTTGTACAGCCGTTCGCGTCGGTACCTGTAACTACCCATGAATAAGGCACATCAGAGGCAAGCGTGTAATTCAGCTCGGCGCCGGTATCACCGGTATCCCATGTATAAGTTGTTGCGCCGCTCGCAGTTAATTTAACCGACTCGCCTTTACATACCTGCATTTTGTCGGATGAGGCTGCAACATTCGGAAGCTGGAGCACAGTGACGTTAACAGTATTGGAGATCACACAATTGTGAACATCCATTCCATAAACAACATAGGAAGTTGAAGTTGCTGGTGCCACCACAGAATTCGGGAAAAACGATCCCGAAGTCCAGGTATATGAATTGGCACCGCTGGCACTCATTGTAAGCTGATTACCGACGCAAACTGAACTTGACGGAGTAACGGTAAGCGAATTGGTATTCACAGTAACGCCAAGTGTCTGCGTGTTCAAACAACCATCAACGCTGGTTCCAGTTACAGTATACACCGTGCTTACATTTGGCATTTCAGTTACATTGGCTCCCTGCTGATTGGTATTCCACGTGTAGCTTACCGCGCCAATAGCTGAAAGCGACGCTGATCCGCCCACACAAACAACGCTTGGAGAGCTGGAGGTTGAAAGTGAAGGCAATGGTTTTACATCCACAGTTACCACCATCGCCGAAACACAACCAATTGAATTGGTGCCTTCAATGGTATAAGAGGTGGTTGTTTGAGGAGAAACAGTAATACTTGTGCTCTGCGGACCATTAACCCATGTATAACTAACAACACCGGTAGCATTCAGCGTTGTAGTTTGACCAACGCAGATGGTTGGAGAAACGGCTGTTGCAGTTACCTGTGAGCCTGCGTAAACGTATTCAAAAATAACCTCGCCATCGTTAGACCTGTTGCCACCGGTAAAAGTAACAGAAGTGAATAATGTGTTATCGGCATAAGAAGATCCGCCGCCGCCGCCCCCATTACAGCCGACGTTGCCGGACATTCCGCCGCTTCCGCCGTAATAACCGCCGCCACCGCCGCCGCCGCCATTCTGACCGTTGTTGGTAATGTCTCCGCCATCACCACCGAAACCAAGGGTTCCAGCCTGACCAAGACCTCCCTGTCCAACAGTACCCGCTGTTCCGCCACCACTTGTAAGACCACCTCCGGCACCGCCTGTTCCATAACCTGTAGCTGTTCCACCCGCGCATCCGCCTGTGGTTCCCGAAGCACAACCAGTTCCGTTAGCTCCGCCTACACCCAATGGGGATACACATGAACTGCCGCCACCGCCGGTGCCGCCGCCCGGACCATAAGTGGTGCTGCCACCATATCCGCCGCCGCCAGCCGCAACAATAATGCGGTCAGTTAAAGCAACACCATTCAAACGCACATCAGAAGCGCCGCCGCCGCCGCCGCCCGTTGATTGTGCGGACACACCGCCTGCACCACCACCGTTAAAACCGCCTGCTGGTGTACTGCCTCTTCCACCAACATATACGTTCAAAACCTGCCCGGCTGTTACACTCAACACGCCTCTTACCGAGCCACCGTTAGCACCACTGTTACCTCCGGCACCACCCTGTGCGCCCCTGGCTGTAATAGTAATGTCAGAAACACAGGATGGCACGTTAAATACCTGCACTGCTCCTGTAAAACTAAAGGTTTGGGTGGTGAGCTGAGCTTCAGCTACCACGGGCGCAATTCCCAGCAAAAGGAATGGCAGCACTTTTTTCTTGGTAAAATACTTCATGGGTTTTGTTTGATTTAATTATTACGCAAATTGAATTACATTTTAACCATTCAGGAACGTAATTCTTTTGAAAACACGGCCTGAATGCCACTCCCGATCATCAAAAATGAAATTTTTAATTACCAGGTGTTAAGCTAAGTTAATGAATGCAGGAAATAATTGCGAACTAAAATGTTAAAATTATGAAAATTTTAACATTTTGAACATCAAACGCTTACCGTGCCCAATTTTCGCAATTGCGTGAAATGTGAAACAAGCGCTGCTCTGAAACTCGGCTGAGCATGGTACGAAATGCCATAGTCTTTGGCTGTTTTTTCTACAATGGGTGCAAGTTGCCGATAATGAATGTGGCAGATGCCCGGAAACAAGTGGTGTTCTACCTGGAAATTGAGCCCGCCCACAAACCAGCTTACCAGGCGGTTATTCCTGGCAAAATTACTCGTGGTTTTTAATTGATGAACATGCCAGTCGGTACCAATGTTTTTCTCGGAATTAAACTGCGAAGCGTCTTCAACCACATGCGCCATCTGGAAAACAAGACTCAGAATTATACTGGCCACCCAGTGCATGATAAAAAAACCAAGTAGCACCTCAGCCACACTAAAGTCGGTGAGCCATATAGGGAGTCCCAGGATCACAGAAAGATAAACCAGTTTTCTTGCCATCATTTTCAGGAATTCGGATTTCAGTTCCTTCTTCTGCGCCGTGAGCAGACCCATTCCGGCGTATTTTCTCAAACGCGTAAAATCATTGGTGAGCATGGCAAGCGTCATAAGTCCGTAAAAAAACACCGCGTACAGGTGCTGGTACCGGTGAAACTTTTTCAGAGGCATATTATACGACAGTCTGATGGGTCCTTTGGACTCTATATCCTCATCAAGGCCCGAAATATTGGTATACGTATGATGCAACACATTGTGCTGCAGTTTCCAGTTCAATACATTGCTTCCTAATAAATAAAGTGTACCCGATAACATGTTGTTCACCCAAGGATGTCTGGAGTAAGCGCCGTGAGTGGCATCGTGCATCACGCCCATCCCTACCCCCGCCACACCAATCCCCATTACCACCACAGCCAGCAGCGCCTGCCAGCCATTAAGCGGAAAAACCAGCAACAACACAAATGGTAAAAGATACATCAGTAAAAGAGCAATGGTCTTTATCACCATCGCTGCATTGGCCTTGGTTGAGATCTTGTTCTCTTTAAAATATCTGTTTACATTTTGTTTCAGTGCGGCAACAAATTGTTTTTCCTTTTGTTCCTGACTATTGAATCTTAATGCGATCATAAATGTTTTAATTAAACTGCTGAACTGAATATTTTTCCTTCGGGTTGTTTCTGCCAGTACAATGCGTCGAAACACATACAGATGTTGCGTAAAAACGCGCGTCCCTTTTCTGTTACTTTTAATGCATAGGGAAGAATCTCAACCAAACCGTCCTTAACAAGTTCTTCAGTTCTTTTTAATCCCTCGTAAAGGTCTTTGCACTGCAATCCGGTGTTTTCCCAGTTGGTGCCTCCCTGGCACATAATGTTTAGAATGTGTTTCCTGATCACCTGCTCTTCTTGCGTAAGCACATGTCCTTTTTGAATCGGGAATTCGTTTCTCTCAACGGCAGCACGGTAACCTTCAACTGTTTTATAATTCTGTGAAAAGGCATCCCAAGAATCACTGATGGCCGAAGCACCCAGGCTCACCATCAGTTGCGTGTAGCCCGCTGTGTAACCCATAAAGTTGCGGTGAAGTGTTTTGTTGTTCAGCGCTTTTAAAAGGGGATCGCCAGGCAGGGCAAAATGATCCATGCCAACATCAGCATAACCCGCAGCGGTAAACATCTCTAAACCTTGTTCATATAACTTTCTTTTTTCACTGTCTTTTGGCAGGTCCTTCTCGCCATATTTTCGCTGTCCGGGTTTTAACCAGGGCACGTGCGCGTAACTGTAAAATGCGATGCGGTCGGGTCTGAGTTGGGTAACGAGGCCGATGGTTTCAACAATAGTTTCAAGGCGCTGAAACGGCAAACCGTACACGAGATCAAAATTAATGGAAGTGTAACCAATAGCGCGGGCCTGTTTCACCACACGTTCCACATTTTCGTAAGGCTGCACGCGGTTGATCACATCCTGTACCACCGGGTCAAAATCCTGGATTCCAAAACTCACACGCCTGAACCCCAGATCATACAAAACCTGAAGGTGTTCTTCAGTGGTATTGTTCGGATGTCCCTCAAAACTGAATTCCGCGTCCTCACAAATATCCCCCGATTCCAGTACAGGCTGAAGCAATTTCCTGAGATTGGCCGGACTGAAAAACGTGGGTGTTCCGCCGCCGAGGTGAATTTCGCGGATGCGCGGTTTTTCATTAAAAAGGTTCAGATAAAGCTGCCACTCCTTGAGCAGACTTTCAATATAAGGTTCCTCTACCTTGTGATTGACGGTAATGCGTGTATTGCATGCGCAATAGGTACAAAGACTTTCACAAAACGGCAGGTGCATGTACAGGCTGATACCGTTGGTTTTATTAGTGGCGGCAAAAGCGGAGCAAACATGGTTTTTCCAGGTTTCCTGGTCGGGCGTATTATTCCAGTAAGGAACCGTAGGATAACTGGTGTAACGCGGTGCGGCCACATTGTATTTTGAGATCAGTTCACCGTTGTTCATTTGTGTCGTGCGGATAAAAGTTCGCTGGAAAGTTCAGAAAGAAAACTGTCGAGAATGCCCTGTTTTACATGTGGCATCACTACGATCTTGTACCATTCCGCTTTTCCTTCGTGTTTGTCGGGAACAAGAAAATATTTCCTCGCAAGGCCGGGTGATACAAATTCAGCCCTGAGCGTGATGATGTTTACAAACGAATTGTGATAATATTTAACGCCCATTTCCGTTAATGCCGATGCGATAGATTGCGTTTTATCAAGCAGCTGGTTCATTTTCACTTTCCACCCTGCAGAACCGTGCATGTGCAGGATCATCCATACACAAGCCGCATTGGCACCGGAGCGACTGCCACACAGTGTGTAGTCGTTGCCCTGAACGTAAGATGCTTCTTTTGTGCAAACGTATTCCATAAGACCTTTGCGTACCAAAAAAATACCCGTGCCGTAGGGTGCCTGCAATAGCTTATGCCCGTCGATGGTAACAGAACTCACATAGGGATTCCGGAAATTATGCCTGCTGTTTTCGTTTGTGAACGGATAAATGAAACCACCAAACGCAGCATCCACGTGCAGCTTGTAGTTCAACTGTTGTGCATTCAAAATGTGAGTCATCTCATCAATGCTGTCAACACTTCCGAACATGGTGGTGGAAAGATTCACATTCACAATAAAATATTTTATACCCGATTGCCGTGCCCGATCAAGCACCAATTCAAAATCACTGAGATCAACTTCCCTTGTGTCGGGATTTACCGCAAACACAAAAGGCTGCAGCCCTAATAAATTACAGGCCTTTGGAAAAGAGTAATGTGTGTCGGCCGAATACACAACGGCGATTTCAGAAGGTTGGGCTCCAAATTCTTCAACAAAATAATTCCTGTAGATCCATAGGGCTTCAATGTTAGCCTCTGTGCCACCCGAGGCTACATATCCATCGTATCCGCCTGGCTCAGCGCCAAATATTTCTTCTGCACAGATCCTGATGAGGTCCTTTTCCAGTTCCTGTGTGCCGCGGAAAACCGCCTCTTTTTCGCCTTCGAGAGTATGACAGCCGATGTGATTAGGATTGGCTATCAACATGGAAAGAAATGGGGCATCCTTCAGAAAAGGTGCATCGTCATAAAAAATTTCGGTATCAAGAAAAGTGCCGGGAATACCAAGAATGTGTTCACTCCTGTAATTGGCATTTTTGCTGAGCGCATCAAAAATGCGCTGTTTGATCGTTTGCGTGCTGAGTTTAGGCCAGTTCATTTGTTTAATAGCACTGCATCTTTAATTTCAGTACCAGTTCACAAAATTACCGGCTGAGTTAAAATTGTTTTATGACAATAATCAGTATTTGGCATGATTTAGCGCCGTGAGTTTTATCTCCGCAAAACGCTTCGCGATGTTTTATATTTACCGGAAAATAATGCATGCACATCAAAGTCTTAAAAAACATCAATATTCCCGGATCAGCTGACAGGCGCATCCTGCTTGACGTGCTCTTTAATGAAAACGGGAAACATAAACCGCTTGTTATATTTTTACACGGGTTTAAAGGGTTTAAAGACTGGGGGCATTTTAATGCGCTGGCCGAAAAGTTTGCAGCAGAGGATTTTGTTTTTGTGAAGTTTAATTTTTCACACAATGGCACCAGCCCAGAAGATCCGATGGTTTTCAGCGACCTGGAAGCTTTTGGCAGAAACAATTATATTTTTGAGCTCGACGACACCAAAATTGTGTTGGACTGGATCCTTCATTTTGATCAACTTAAACCGGAGGTGGATGTTAACCGAGTTTACCTGCTTGGTCACAGTCGCGGCGGCGGAATAGCCATCTTAAAAGCTTACGAAGATCACAGAATAAAAAAACTGGCCACCTGGGCCGCAGTAAGCGACTTTGTGACCAGGAACAAAAAAAGAACAGTTGACACGTGGCGACGCGATGGTGTGGTATACACCACCAACGCACGTACAAAACAACAGATGCCCCTGTATCTGCAGTTTTACGAAATCCTCATGGCCAACAAAAACCGGTTAAACATCTTACGGGCAGCAGGTAAACTAAAAATACCTTTTCTGATTGTTCACGGTGATGCCGACGAAGCTGTTTCGGTGAAAGATGCTGAAGCGCTTTCCCGTTCCGCAAAACACAGCAGACTGTTCATCGTACCTGGCGGCGATCATACTTATGGC
The DNA here is from genome assembly GCA_964517305.1 of uncultured Akkermansia sp. Classification (GTDB taxonomy): domain Bacteria; phylum Bacteroidota; class Bacteroidia; order B-17B0; family Aurantibacillaceae; genus Aurantibacillus. The sequence goes on along the minus strand of CAZFCR010000037.1, from coordinate 7,741 downwards.
ATCAGGCATCCGTTTGTTGATGGGATTTTCCCGGAACCGGCGCTCACAGTGATTAATCAGAGCATTGAATTTTTAAAAAAAACCTAAGGAAGAATTTTATGAAAACTAACTGACCCATCCTTGTATATAATCCTGAGCACTGCAACGGTCAACAAGCGTTTCCCTAAATCGAGCGAATATTTTTCGCCGGCCTGTGTTAGTTGAAGAGGCACGTCGTTGCCGCCCATGTCTGTCAAACTAACTGAAACTGGTGACTTTCCAGTTTCAATGTAAATTGTTTCGCCCTTAAGCGGATTGGGAAACACCTGTACGCCTTCTGCAGACCTCGTTTTTTTCAACGCCGTACTCAGCATTAAATAATTACAGCTTTTAAGAATACTGCCTTCAGCGTCAACTGCATGAACCTGGTACGTACCATTGCCCGGACTATTGAGCCATTGACCTGCGCTGTGATAGACTCCATTTTTAAACCAGGCCACAGGTGTGTACTGAACAGGACAGAGCAGGTCGTCGCCCAGGGTAGTGATGTTAAACTTTTTTATTCCCCCCAGATTGTACTTTTGATAATTGGGCGGGTAAAATACAGCGCTGTCGCCAAAGGTCCTGAGAGAAGCAGCCGTTGCCGGAGCCAGACCGGCGGTATACGAATTTGTTTTGGCAGCCTGGCCAAAAATAGTTGAAAAAAGAACCGAAGCTGTAAGGTAACTACCTGCGGGTGATGGATGCGCCTGATCGCCGTCCCAAAGGTCAACCAGCGGAAGACCGTTGATGGCATGGATCCAGCCTTCTCCTATGGGCGCCACCACTTCTTTCATAGTATCGTTTAATACACGGTAATTGATCAGAATCCGTCTGATCATCTCTGTTCCGGTATTGCCATAAGGAGGGCTCCCGTTCTTAAATGCCCAGCCACCGAACAATACCACCTTTGCACAACTGTTGTACTTTTTTACGGAGTCCATCAGTTTAATATGTCCTTCCACCACTTTGCTCACAGCTGGAAACGTTGCTGAATCGAGCACAAACCGGCCCTGGTTATCCTGAATTACCACCACATCCCAGGCTGTGTTGCGAATAAAGTTGTAAAGCGTAAGATTGTTCATGTGCGCCTGGTTGCCCTGTGAAACATCCCCCACAGACATACCACCGGGCGCGTGCATGTTAAATTCCATTGGATTCCCGGAAGCTTCCGCAAGACTTTTTACCATGATGGGCATATTATGGTAAAACGTAAAACTGTTTCCTATAAACAAAACTTTTGTTGTATCAGCGGCATTGAAGCTTCCGGATACAGCCAGTAAAATAAAAAGCGCGAATGATCTTAACATAGATATTTTTTTCAAACATACTAAAACCCTGAAAGCAGGCCCGCATCTTCGCTCAGCCAGGACCAGGCCTCACTAAGAATTTGTGTAAAAACAGAAAATAATTTAAATTTTAATTACTTTTAAAAGCATTTCCCATAACATTATAATGAAACATTGTTTAATCATCTTCACCTTTTTATTTTCTTCCATTTTAAATACCAGTGCGCAACAACCATGGAACCTCATTCTGAGCAGTGTGGTTGAAAAAGATGAGCGCGGTTTAGGAAATGCTGTTATTGAGCTTTATCAGGGAAACACGGTGATTAAAAAAATGACAAGTGCCGGTAATGGTTATTTCAGCATGGAAGTACCTGGAAACGGAGAATACATCCTTAAAGTGTCTTATCAGGACTGCAATTCAAAAACGTTCCAGGTTTCAACCCGCGGCGTTCCGGAGGAAGTACTCCAGCGTGACAACAACAAACCCACCATGCGCATCGACGGTGTCACCATGAAAAAACCGCTTTACAGCATCGATTATTCTGCACTCAAATTACCGATGGCCAAAATCAGGTACAGTAACGATGAAAAAAAATTCAGTCATGATGAAAACCATACAGAAAAAATGCTCGACGCGCTTGACAAAATCCGGGAAGACGAACGGATCCTTCTTGAGAAACACGCCAACGCAATAAAGGAAGGCGACGCGGCACTTAAAAAAAATGACTGTCCGCTTGCGAAAAAAAAATACGAAACGGCCATTGCGCTCATCCCCGAGCCTCCCTACAACGAACAACCCACAGCAAAACTGGCGCAGGCCGATAAATGTATAACAGACAAGGCCGTAGCCGAAAATAAAGTTAAACAGGAGGCAGAAGCCAAAGCGCTCGCGGAAAAAGAAGCACTTGCTGCAAAACAGAAAGCAGAAACCGAAGCGAAAGCAAAAGCCGAAGCAGAAAAAGCTGCGCTCGCTGCTAAACAAAAAGCAGAAACTGAAGCTAAACAAAAGGCGGAGGCGGAAAAAGCAGCACTGGCCGCACAACAGAAAGCAGAGGCGGAGGCGAAAGCAAAGGCGGAGGCGGAAAAGGCTGCGCTAGCGGCAAAACAAAAAGCAGAAGCAGAGGCTCAACAAAAGGCGGAGGCGGAAAAAACAGCTCTGGTAGCAAAACAAAAAGCAGAGGCCGAGGCAAAAGCAAAAGCCGAAGCGGAAAAAACTGCGTTCGCGGCAAAAGAAAAAGCAGAAGCAGAGGCGAAAGCAAAAGCAGAAGCCGAAAAAGAAAATCTGGCCCGGCAAAAAGCAGAAACTGAAGCTAAACAAAAAGCCGAGGCTGAAAAAACAGCACTGGCAGCCCAACAAAAAGCAGAGGCGGAGGCAAAAACAAAAGCCGAGGCGGAAAAAGCTGCATTCGCAGCAAAACAAAAAGCAGATGCCGATGCGAAGGTAAAAGCCGAAACTGAAAAGGAAAACCTGGCCAGACAAAAAGCAGAAACAGAAGCTAAACAAAAAGCCGAGGCGGAAAAAGCTGCCCTGGCTGCAAAAGAAAAGTCTGAGGCAGAGGCCAAAACTCAATCAGAAAATGAAAAAGCACGCGCTGCAAAAGAAACCGCTGAAAAGGAAGCAATGGCTGCCAGACTAAAAATGGAAGCCGATGCAAAAGCGCGATCGGAAGCTGAACAGGCAGCCGCCAGAAAAAAAGCCGAAAATGAAGCTGCTGCGCAAAAAGCCACCGCGGCCCGACAAAAAGCTGAAGCCGGAAAAGAACGAGCGGAAAAGATCGAAGCCGAAAAAAAAGCTAAGGCTGAAGAAGAGCGTTTAGCGCGGGAAAACAAGAATAAAGAAGAGGAGAAAGAAAAACAAAGCAACGAAAAGGCGACCGTTGAAATAGCCGAAGAAAAAAAACCGGCCGAACCAGGCAGCGCGCCAACAACAACCGACAAAAACTCAGATGATGTGTCAGCAAAAAACAAGGCCCCCATCATCGTTACCCGCACACAGGGAGAGAACTCTAAAAATGACGTGCATAAAAATAAATCAAAAGAAGCCAAACGTACCATCCCGCAGGTACTTGGCGGCAACCAGTACGCCGTTACAATAAAAAATGCTGACAGTTATTTTAAAATGAAACGTTACAGCGAAGCCAAAATAGCATACGAGGAGGCACTCAAAATAAAACCTGAAGACAGTTACGCCAGACAAAAACTAGAAGCCACAGAAAAATTATTAAATACCAAATAACACATTTTCCAAACTTATGGACCAGGAAAAAAGTCTTCCCGTTTTATCAGCACCACAAATCCGGGTGCTCGGTGCACTTATCGAAAAAAGTAAAACCACACCTGATTATTACCCTCTAACCATCAACGCGCTCACGGCAGCCTGCAATCAAAAAACATCACGTAACCCTGTCACCGATTACAGTGAAGACACTGTCAGGTCGGCTTTGGGTGAACTTAAAGCAATGAGCCTTGTGGCGACAGCTGTAGGCGGCGGCAGCCGCACACTCAAATACAAACACAACTTCAATACCGTATACGATACAAGCGAAGCTGAACTCGCTCTGCTCTGCCTGCTTTTTTTAAGAGGCCCTCAAACTCCAGGTGAACTCAACACCAACTCAGCCCGCCTCTATGATTTTAAATCCCTTGAACAGGTGATTACGACATTAGAAAAATTATGTGAAACCACTCCTGCTTTTGTGAAGGAAATGCCCAAACGAGCGGGTCAGAAAGAAACAAGGTTCATGCACCTGCTCGGTGATTTACCTCTGATTGAAGATGATACTGCTTCTGCAAGTCCCCGCTCGCATTTACCCGCTGACGATCTTAACGAACGTGTTACCGCGCTTGAACAGGAACTGCAAATGGTGAAAGCCGATCTGGCCAGGATCATGAAAGATCTTTTTTAAGGGGAATTATTTCCACACTAATATAACGCGTGCTGAACCTTTCTCCTTTTGCGGGAAAACTTTAAATCTTTTATGCGCACACCCCGCAACAGGACATGCACGTAAAATGGTATCGGCCTGATGGCCTTTGGCATCACTATTTCAAATCACATGCTTTAAACCCGTTTATGATCCTATCGCGGCATTGCATGCATTATGGCTTCAAGTGAAAAACAATTTTATATTTCGAAAGGAGTTGACGGCTATTTTATAGGGGTGTATAACGCCTACGCCTTTGTAGCCCGGTTCTTCAGGGAGGCATTTAAACCCCCTTTCCATTTCAGGGAGATCATTCACCAGAGTTATGAGCTGGGATTAAAATCACTGCCGCTTATCACGCTCACCGGCTTCATCACCGGCATGGTCTTCACCAAACAATCACGGCCTTCGCTCGAGGTATTCGGGGCTACATCGTGGCTGCCATCGCTCATCTCCATTGCCGTGGTGCGCGCCCTCGGCTCGCTGGTAACCGCGCTGATCTGTGCGGGAAAGATCGGATCGAGCATCGGCGCTGAGTTAGGTTCCATGCGTGTTACCGAGCAGATAGATGCCATGGAAGTATCGGCCATTAACCCATTTAAATTTCTCGTGGTGTCTCGCATTCTCGCAACATCCATCACCGTGCCCATTCTGGCGCTGTATTGCAGTACCGTTGGTCTGCTCGGCTCTTATGTAAATGTGAACGCACACGAGTCCATCAGTTTCATCAGTTTTTTTAAGAACGGTTTTGATACCATTACTTTTCTCGACGTCTTTACTTCCGTTTTTAAATCCATTGCTTTTGGTTTCACCATTGGTGTGATTGGCTGTTACAAAGGATTTAACGCCAGCAAGGGCACCGTAGGTGTTGGTAAAGCGGCAAATGAAGCGGTGGTACTGTCAATGTTCCTTGTTTTTATTGAAGAAGTGGTGATTGTTCAGGTAAGCAACTGGATCAGGTTATATTAAATGGAACATCCAACAGGTAAATACATCGACCTCAGCGAACAGGTGATCAGGATCAGAGAACTTTATAAATCTTTCCCTGATGCAGCCGTGCTCCGTGGCGTGAACCTCGATGTTCACCGTGGCGAAAACGTGGTGGTGCTTGGCCGTTCGGGAACCGGGAAATCAGTGCTGATCAAAATACTGGTCGGTTTACTGAGTGCCGACAGTGGCGAGGTGAAGGTGCTTGGCGAGGATGTTGATCAGCTGCGCGGAAAAGCACTCGACGCGCTGCGACTGAAGATCGGGTTCTCGTTTCAGAACAGCGCTTTGTACGACAGCATGAACGTAAGGCAAAATCTGGAGTTTCCGCTGGTGATGAATGTAAAAAAACTCACGCGCAGGGAAGTCAACCAGCAGGTAGAAGAGGTGCTGGACGCGGTAGGCCTTTCAGCCATGATCAACGCCATGCCTGCTGATCTTTCGGGCGGTCAAAAAAAACGCATTGGCATCGCCCGCACACTGATCCTCAAACCTGAAATCATGTTGTACGACGAACCTACTTCAGGCCTCGACCCCATCACCAGCATCGAGATCAACGAACTGATCAACGAAGTACAGGAAAAATATAAAACCAGCTCCATCATCATCACTCACGATCTCACCTGTGCAAAAGCTACAGGCGACCGGGTTGCCATGTTACTGGACGGAAAATTCATCAAAGTGGGAACTTTCCGCGAAGTATTTGAGCTGAATGACGAGCGGGTACAAAGTTTTTATAATTACAATTTTATTCAATAAACATGAAGGAAATATCCAATAAACGCGCAGTGATAGTCGGGGTATTCGTGCTGCTGGGACTACTGTTCCTTATTGCAGGAATTCTCACCATCGGTAACCTGCGGAACACTTTCTCCAAAAAGTTGCACGTGGTTACGATCTTTGACGATGTAAACGGTTTACAGAAAGGCAATAACATCTGGTTTTCCGGGGTGAAGATAGGCACCATCAAAACCGTGAGATTTCTTGGAAAATCAAATGTGAAGGTGGTCCTCAACATCGATATTGCCGCGCAGAACTACATCAGGCAGGATGCAAAAGTGAAGATCAGCACTGATGGTCTGATCGGAAACAAAATCCTGGTCATTGAGGGTGGTACTTTTAAGGCCGATGCCATCAGTGAAGGTGATACACTCGAAGTATCAAAGACCCTGTCATCAGAAGAAATGATGAACACGCTCCAGGAAAACAACCGCAACCTGCTCGATATTACAAAAGACGTGAGCAAGATCAGCGAAAAGGTCAGAAACGGACAGGGTAATCTTGGCAAAATGATCAACGAAGAAAATCTTTACAACGATCTGGCGCAGGCAGCCGGTTCTCTGAAAAGCGCCTCGGCGAAAGCCAATCAGCTGATTTCCTCCTTAAATGATTTTACCTCCCGCATGAACAAAAAAGGTACCCTTGTTCACGAACTCACCAGTGATACCACAGTGTTCCGTTCTCTGAAATCAACGGTGGCCCAGCTCAGCAACGTAAGCGATACCGCCGCAGTACTGGTTCAGAATCTAAAGACCGCGAGCAGCAATACTAAAACTCCCGCCGGAGTATTGTTACACGACGAAGAAGCCGGCGCGCACCTGAAAGCCACACTCAAAAATCTTGAAGGAGGTTCAAAAAAACTGGAAGAGGACCTTGAGGCAGCGCAACACAGTTTTCTGCTGAGAAAATATTTCAGGAAAAAAAATAAGGAGAAAGAGAAAGAATAAATTTTACTTCCTTCGCTGTTATCCGGTCATCGACTTGATGTACTCTTTTGGCAGTACGCCAAACTTCTTTTTGAATTTTGAAGTAAAATGTCCGCAATGCCTGTAACCCACCATCCTGGCAATTTCCTTGATCGGATAGCTTTCTTCCGCTATCAGCAATTTGGCCTTGCTCAGTCTTTCATTCTGCAGCAGTTTGTTAATGGAAGTGTTATATAAAAGACGAAATCCCTTCTTTAATTTGTTCTCATTGGTGCCCGTGAGCTGAGCCAGTTCCTTTACCGTAGGTGGTTTAATCAGGTCGGCCAGAAGCCTGTTTCTGGCTTCTATGATGAGTTCCATGTCGCGTTTACGCAAAACCGACTGACGGTTACTGGGTTCGCGGTCATCGATAAATTGTTTGATCTGCATGGCCATGATCTCAAGTGTCTGCGCTTCAACAAACACACGCTTCACCAGACCGGTGTAAGATGTGGATTTAATATTCTGAATACCCTGCGCGATGGTAAGGCTGTAATTTCCCTGGTAAAGGAAGGATTGTTTCCCCCTTACATCAGAAAATGCTTCACGCAAATCAGGCGGCAGGGTGCTGAGGCTTTCACCCAAAACGGCATTGTACCGTTCTCTGTCGATTTCAATACAATAATAATTCACGCTTTTTTCGCCGGGAAGAAAAAATATTTGTTCGTTGCCCGAAGTGCCACAAACAAGTGAACCCAGCAGATCGGTTAACTGGTACTGTATCCTGTCGCCGCGTATCAGGTGTTTAAGATCATTCTGGACACAAAATATCATCCGC
>CAZFCR010000036.1:0-14409 GCA_964517305.1 uncultured Akkermansia sp. | reverse complement strand
ATCCTGTAATCTTCAGGAATCTTTAATTCCACCCTGTGGTTTTCTGAAGTTCTGCCCACCACAAACATGCAGCAATGAACAGGGTTCACATACATCTGCAGCACATCGGCGTAACAGGCGCCCGCGTTGAGTTCAGCGGCATAATAACTGTAAGTGATCTTAACTTGTTTGTTGCCCCGCGTCTTTATTTCCCATAGATCTTTACTGAGTTTGTTATACTCCAGCGCTTCTCCATTCTCACCAAAAGCATCCACTCTTTTGATGTTTTTAGCAAAGTTTCCCAGCTCATAACGTCCCGGGCGCCATGCCGGCAATTGCAGCTGCAGTATTTCTGAATCAACGTCGTTCACCAGCATATCGATATAGATATAATGCGAAGCGGGATTTTTCTGGTAAAAAGTGTAATGGATCATACAATTAATCAGGGCTAAAATTAATATTTAACTTTGGAGAAATTAAACGGTACCAGATGAGCAAGAAAGAAAAAAAACGCATCAATGTGGTGTACTCAACCAATCCTGATTTTAAGTTTGAAGAGGAGTCGGAATCCACGGCCAGCACGCTGTCTCCCGCGCAACAAAATCTGAAAGTTTTTCTCGACCGTATTGGCGGTGGAAAACTCATTAGCCGGGTGTCGGGTTTTGTTGGAACGGAACAGGACCTCAGCGATCTTACCAAAATGCTGAAGCAGAAATGCGGCGTTGGCGGAAATGCCAAAGACGGAGAAATTCTGATACAGGGCGATAACCGCGATAAAATTGTGGCGTTGCTCTTAAAGGAAGGTTATAAAATAAAAAAAGCAGGAGGCTGATCCCAGCAAAACTTTAACAGCTTATTCAGATGTTTAATCAATAAAAAAACCGGCTCAGCACCGGTTTTCTATTTTAAGATCCGTATTTTTTAGTTTTTGCTCAGATAATCAGCCACACCTTTGTGATCGGCTTTCATCCCCTGACTGCCTTTTGTCCAGTTGGCAGGACAAACTTCACCATTTTCTTCGAAAAACTGGAGCGCATCCACCATTCTGAGTGTCTCATCTACATTGCGACCAAGCGGAAGGTCGTTGATCAGCTGGTGACGCACCACGCCGTCTTTATCAATCAGATACAGTCCGCGGAAAGCGATCATCGGCCCGGTTGCGATCAGGTTACCATCGTCATCCACATCGTAATCTCCTGAAAGTGTACCATAATTGAGAGAAATGGTCTTTGTGGTATCTGCCACAATCGGATAGGTAACACCTTTGATGCCGCCGGCATTCTTATCCATTTGCAACCAGCCCCAATGACTTTCTTCGGTATCCGTACTGCAGGCAACCACCGCTACATTACGGCTTTCAAATTCCTTTAACTTCTCCTGAAACGCGTGCAACTCCGTAGGGCACACAAATGTGAAATCCTTCGGGTAGAAGAAAAACACCACATATTTTTTTCCGAGATACTGGTCAAGCGAAAAATCCTCAACAATTTCGCCACCTTTTATTACCGCGCCTGCCCTGAATGAGGGGGCCTTTTTTCCTACTAAACTTGACATATTTTTCTATTTATTAGTTTTAATATAATGTGCAAAAGTAAAGATTAGTTTTTAAACAGTTTTGGAGTAATATTGTTTCATATCTTAGTTAACAATAATTAGTATGGGTCTACAAATAAACGGGCCGGCGCCGGCATTTAAACTTTACAACACCGAAAAAAAACAAGTAGCTCTTGAAGACCTGCGTGGTAAAAACGTGCTTCTGCTGTTTTTTCCCCTCGCGTTTACCAGCACCTGCACGGCTGAACTGTGCAGTGTTCGCGACAACATCAGCCTTTACAACAACATGAATGCGGTTGTATTGGGCATTTCGGGAGATTCTTTGTTTACGCTCGGTAAATTTAAAGAAGAGCAGAAACTGAATTTTGATCTGCTCAGCGATTTTAACAAGGACGTGAGCACGGCCTATGGCAGTATTTACGAGGAGTTTGGCTTCGGCATGAAGGGCGTTACCAAACGTTCGGCCTTTGTGATCGATAAAAGCGGACACATAAAATACGCTGAAGTTCTTGAAAATGCTTCTGAACAACCTGATTTTTCGAAGATCAAACCAACGCTTGAAGGCCTGAACTAAAAAATGCTGAAGTCGTTCTTCCTTAATAAAACCAGTGTAGAAGCCGGTTGCGACGAAGCCGGGCGGGGTTGTCTTGCCGGCCCGGTATACGCCGCAGCGGTAATTTTGCCCAATAATTACCGCAATAAATGGCTGAACGACAGCAAAAAACTGACTGAGAAAGACCGTTACGAACTGCGACCGGAAATTGAGGCAAAAGCTGTGGCCTGGGCCGTTGGCGTGGTTTCTCACACCGAGATCGATGAGATCAACATCCTCAACGCGTCTTTTCTTGGCATGCACAGGGCCATTGATCAGCTAAAAACAAGACCGCAGCTTTTATTGATAGATGGCAACCGTTTTAACAGGTATCCTGATATCGAACACAAATGTATCATTGGTGGTGACGCTAAATTTAAAAGCATTGCGGCGGCCAGTATTCTTGCCAAAACCTACCGGGATGATTTTATGCGCGAAATGGATACCCGTTTTCCGCAATATAACTGGATCAACAACATGGGTTACGCCACCCGCTCGCACCGCGAAGCTATCAAACAACACGGCATCTGCGAACTTCACCGCCGGTCGTTTACACTGCTTCCCGTTGAAGACCAGATGGAACTTGCCTTCAGCGAAACTTAAACTTCCGGGCGGATCCTTCTGCCATCATAATTGAATCAAAAAAAACCGCCCCCGATTTTTACGGACAAAATAACCCGCGAAAAATCACACGATCCTTTCCCGCTCAAAACAAAACTGCATTTATCTGTCGCCATACTGCGACACAATTGACAACAGACTATTTAAAACTAAGTCTCACGCGCGCAATTAAAACGCATTAAAAGCATAGCTTTACACCAATGGGCGTTTTTAAAAAACTGGGCTTTGTTCTTTTTGTCTGCATTTCACTGGCGGGCGCAGCCTGGGCCTATAATTACCTTCGAAACAACAAAAAACCCGCCATTGAATCCTTATCGGTAATGCCGGCCGACTGCATCCTGTACCTGGGAACAAACAATGCCCTGGGTTTGATCAATAAAATCAATTCACAAAGCATTATTGCCGACAAACTGCGATCATTTAAGGAAGTAGACGAGGTTTGCGAAACACTGCACATTTTTGATTCGCTTCTTCGCAGCGATGAGCTGCTGAGATCAGAACTGAATGATAACCGGCTTCATTTTGGTCTTTATTCGTTTAATAAACAGCTGCACTGGCTCGCCGCGTTCAACATCAAGGAACTTGGCATCAGTTCAGAAGTCACGGAAAGCCTTGCAGGTACGCTGATGGCAAAGTCACTGCCAGACGAAATCTATGCCTTTCGCAACAAAGACGCGAATTGTTATTTTACACTCCGGCAGGGGATCGTGCTGATCTCAGGCTCTGAAGGATTAATCAATATGGCCCTCGATGCAGGCAAACCAAGGCTCGAACAGGACCATCAATTTAATGCTTCTCTGAAATCGCTGGGAGAAGGCAATTTGCTCGATATTTATATCAATCATCAGTTGTATCAGAAAACCCATCTTGACAAATTGATAGATCTGAATTTTATTTCGTCTTCAGGTCGAAGCGCCGGTACTATGGGTATAGAACCGTCGCAGCTCACAGTGACCGGTTTTTTTGACCCCGGCAACCGGGAGTTCATTGGCGCGCTTAACGGACAACAGGCACAGAGTACCGCCGGTTTTCTGAGTCAGCTTCCGGCAGGAACACTTGCGTTTATTGCATACGGTTTTGATTCGCTCGGCGCTTTGTCTCCGAAATTTACAAAAGATGACGTGCTCGCAGACTTCTGGCAAACAGTGAACGACTCGGCACTCTTTAACTGCGAAAATGATTTTCTGCGCAATGCCTCCAATTGCCTTTATACATTCAGAACACTTGCAGGAAACGAATATGCGGGCCTGACCATTCAAGATACGATCAAAGCTGCAGAACATCTTGGGCTCATGTCTGACACCGCCCTCGCCCACAACGAGCGTAAGATCTACCGTCTGAAGGGCGACAATGAAACGCTTCACCTGTTTCATCCGTTTTCGGAAACTGCCTGTGGTTACGCGACACTTTACGGCAGCACCATCTTTATATCTCCAAAAGCAGCTTCGCTTAAGCAACTGCTGAATGATCTTGAAGCGCGTTTGCTGCTCAGCCGGAACCAGGCCTTTAAAGCATACAGCGGCGAACACCTCAGCGAGGAATTTAATTTTATCGCCTATACTTCGCCCGGTCTTGACCCTAAAGAAATAAAAAAACTCTTTAGACTGCCGCTCCCCGAAAATCCCAACACATTCGAAAATCTGAAACACTGCAGCTATTCCCTTGTAAATGGTGAGAAGAATTTTAAGTTCAGGTTCCATGTCCTCAACCAGGCCGGAAGCGAGATAAAAACGCAGAGAGTTTTGTGGACCTTCGCGATGGACACGGCTGCCAACCTGCAACCCTTTCCCTTTGTGAACCACCTGAACGGTGAAAACGAAATTCTGGTACAGGACAACCGAAACCAGATTTATCTGCTGAACGCCAAAGGAAATCCTATCTGGAAAAAAAATATTGGTGCCGCCATCATTTCAGAAATACACATGGTGGACGTGTTTAAGAATAAAAAAAATCAGATTCTTTTTAACACGGCCGATGCCATTCACCTGTTAGACCGCAACGGCAATTATCTTGAAGGTTACCCCGCCAGACTGCCGGCCACGGCCAACTGTGGCCTGAGTGTGTTTGATTATGAAAAAACAAATGATTACCGGATTCTGATCCCATGCAGCAACAAACAGATTTACAATTACGCCATCACGGGAAAAAAGCAGGAAGGTTTTGTGCCGGTAAAAACGGACCAGCCGGTAGAATTGCCTGTACAATGGATAAATGTAGGTGGCAGCGACATGTTGGTGGCCATTGACACGGAAGGCAGGATCTATACATTTAACAGAAAAGGCTTGCCGCGCCTGAACTTAAGAAACAGGACCGTTGCAGCCTGCAAAAATTTTTACATCGACGCCGGCGTCGGCCTCGAAAATACTTTCCTGGTATATGTTGACGATCGCAACAGCCTGATCAATAAAATAGCTTTCAGCGATAAAAAAGAAATTATCCGATTAAACGAAAACATTGAAGGCGCTGTTTCGCATTACAGTCTTGTTGACGACAACCGTTTTATGGATCTGTTGCTTCACACAGGTAATGCAGTAATGGCTTACGATCTGGGGGGCAATCTTCTGTTTGAAAAAACAGCGCCTGCTGAACTTGACGCGGCCGGTTATTTCAGCGATGAGAGTCTTGCCTGCATTTATTCTTTCAGTAAAGTTGCCGGTGAGGTGTACGTGTTTGATCAGCTGAGCCAGCGCACCCATACATACCCGGCTACGGCTGCACCACTTGTGATGGATTTGTTTAAAAACAAAAAGAAATACCTGCTGGTTTGTCACAACAACCTGCTCACCTGCAACGAACTTGAATAATGTTTGTTTTCGGAGAAATTGTCAGTCTCAGAAACAGAAAATTTATCCTTAATAAACAAACTCTCCGAACTCAGAACGCACGCTGACCTTTTTGCCGCTTCCGGCTTCTACTCTTCCTACAATACGCGCATCTACGTTAAACGATTTGCTGATGCTGATCACCGTTTCCGCTTGTTTTTCATTAAGATAAAGTTCCATGCGGTGTCCCATGTTAAACACCTTGTACATCTCCTTGTAGTCGGTATGACTCTGCTCGTGAATGGTTTTAAACAAGGGTGGTAATTCAAAAAGATTGTCCTTGATCACGTGAAGCCCTTCATTCATAAAATGAAGCACCTTGGTTTGCGCCCCACCGCTGCAATGTACAATACCATCGATGTTTGAATAACCGAGTTCAGAAATCACTTTCTTAATAATAGGCGCGTAAGTACGTGTTGGCGATAAAACCAGTTTACCGGCATCCACCTTTTCAGTGATATTTTTTCCTTCAGTATTGTTGTATTTAACTTCAATTTTATCCTGAAGACCCAGACTGCCGGTATAAACAACATCCTGAGGCAAAGCCGCATCAAAACTTTCGGGATATTTTTTTGCAAGCGCAGCACCAAACACATCGTGTCTTGCGCTGGTTAAACCATTGCTGCCCATGCCACCATTGTACGCGTTTTCATAAGAAGCTTTGCCATAGCTGGATAACCCAACAATGACGTTGCCCGCGCGGATACGATCGTTCGAGATCACCTTTTTACGTTCCATGCGGCACATCACGGTGCTGTCCACAATAACAGTGCGCACAAGATCTCCTACGTCAGCGGTTTCACCGCCTGTTGAATGAATGGAAATGCCATTGTCGCGAAGGCTCTCAAGCACCTCTTCTGTGCCGTTGATAATGGCCGAGATCACTTCACCCGGAATCAGGTTTTTATTTCTGCCAATGGTTGAAGACAATAAAATATTATCTGTGGCGCCAACACAGATAAGATCATCAACATTCATGATCACCGCGTCCTGCGCTATGCCTTTCCATACACTCAAATCACCGGTTTCTTTCCAGTACATATAAGCAAGTGAAGACTTAGTTCCGGCGCCATCAGCATGCATTACCAGGCAATGATCGGCGCTGCCTGAAAGCAGGTCGGGCACGATCTTGCAAAAAGCTTTTGGGAATAAACCTTTGTCTAGTTTCGCAATGGCAGCGTGAACATCTTCCTTGCCCGCTGATACGCCCCTTTTCTGGTATTTGTTGTCGCTCATATCGGGGCCAAAGATAAAAAATTGAACGGTAAGAACACCGTAACCTTTCTAAAAATCCCATTTTCAGACCCTCGTCGCCCACACACCCACTAAACGGCCAGTGAACCCTTAGCATATTTTTACATCCTTCTTCAAATGTTATTTTTAATTTTACAGCCTATCTCATCTCCACTTAAAATATCGATCGTTAACTATACCAACACCCTGCCTTTTAAATGGGCGCTGAAACGCAGTGAGTTTCTGAAAAAGATCGATCTCCAGGAAGACATTCCAAGCATTTGCGCTCAGAAACTCAAATTCAGACAAGTTGACCTCGCACTTGTGCCGGTAGCGCTGATTCCTGAACTGGACAGTTATTTTATTGAAAGTGATTTTTGCATAGGGGCAGAAGGTGTGGTTGACAGTGTAAAACTATACAGCGAAGTGCCACTGAACGAGATCAACAACATTGTACTGGATTATCAGAGCAAATCATCGATCACACTGACGCGCGTGCTTTGCAAATTTTTCTGGAAACTGAACGTGAACTTTACCGAAGCGAGTCCGGGTTTTGAAAATCAGATCAGCGGGTCACGCGCGGCGGTTGTAATTGGCGACCGCACCTTTTCTCTGAACGGAAAATTTAAATACGAATTTGATCTTGCTGAAGAATGGAAAAAAATGACCGGTCTGCCTTTTGTGTTCGCGGCCTGGCTCAGCACTGAAAAATTACCGGCATCGCTGATCGCCGAGTTCAATGCTGTTCTGAAACATGGCATTGAAAACATCAAAGAGGCGGTAGCCGACGATTACCATGTTACTTCACTGAGTCCGGCGCAAACCGTGGAATACCTCGAAGAAAGGATCAGTTATCCTTTGACCGCATCAAAAAGAAAAGCGATGGACCTTTTTCTCGGCTACATCAAACAGCTGTGAACAACTCTCCCACAATTACCTCAAGCGAAGCAGGTAAATTCCTGAATTCGATCTTTTTCCCCGTAAGATAAGGTTCGCCATCAAAATGGATGCTGCCTTCTTCTTCCCTTACGATTGTGAGCTCAGAAGCTGTATGAGTTTCAACACTTCCTGCCAGGAAGGCCTGTCTGCCTAAAATTCTGCGGAGCAGTCCCCACACTTTAAGTACATTAAAAGGTTTGATGATCACCACGTGAAAAATACCATCCTGCATGCTGGCCTGGGGCGCGATGTAAAAATCGTTGCCATACTGGCCCGCGTTGGCCACGGTGATGAGAAATGCCTTGCGCTGGAATTCTTTGCCGTTGATAATCAGCGTGTAGGTTTTAGCGCGGTAGCGCAGTAGTTCGCGCATGGTAATATTAATGTAGGAACTGAGTCCCCGTTTAACAGAAGCCGCGAAAAGCCCGCCAATGTGCGCATCAAAACCCACGCCACTTGTGCAGAAAAACGGGATGCCGTTTACGCTGCCACTGTCTATTTTAACGCTGCGTCCCTGAACGATCTGTCTGATCACAGTTTCAATCTGCATGGAAAGTCCCAGGCTGCGTGCGAGTCCGTTGCCGCTTCCCACAGGCACAATACCCAGCCGGATCCCGGTATTCACGACTGTGGCGGCCACCCTGTTCACGGTACCGTCTCCCCCTACCGCGATGGCATCGGTATAATCCTGGCTTTTCAGGATCTGCGTGATCTCATCAAAATGATCCTTGTTTTTCCACACCACCAGCTGATAATAAACGTGTGCGGGGATTTCTTTCCTGATAATGTCCATAATGGTATCCGGCATGCGTTTACCTGCATTGGGATTGATGATGAACAGAAGTTTTCGTTGCATAAGGGAGAACTGGAGGGGCAAATTTAGCAGAATTAATGAGGATCAGTCATTCGTGAAAGAACGTTATGGACTTCTGCATGGCGCAAATATTCTTTAACTTTAATGCTTTAATTCTGATTATGAAAGATATTTTAAAGGCCCTCGGGTTAAATGAAATAAACGATGGCTGTTCCACTGGCCAGAACTGGTTTGCAGCAGGCAATACTTTTGATTCATACAGTCCGGTTGACGGCAAACTGATTGCACAGGTAAAGGGCGCTACCCGTGCTGATTACGACAAGGTGATCAACGCGGCGAAAGAGGCTTTTTTGTTCTGGCGTGAAATGCCGGCGCCCAAGCGCGGTGAGATTGTGCGCCAGTTTGGACAAAAGCTCCGCGACAAAAAAAATGAACTCGGCAAACTTGTTTCATACGAAATGGGAAAATCTCTGCAGGAGGGTTTGGGTGAAGTACAGGAAATGATCGACATCTGTGATTTTGCTGTTGGGATCTCGCGCCAGTTGTATGGTTTACAAATCCAAAGTGAAAGGCCCAATCACCGCATGATGGAACAATGGCATCCCCTGGGTGTGGTTGGCATCATCAGCGCTTTTAATTTCCCGGTGGCCGTGTGGAGCTGGAATACAGCACTGGCATGGGTTTGCGGGGATGTGTGCATCTGGAAGCCGAGTGAAAAAACACCGCTGTGCTCCATCGCCTGTCAACACATCTGGAATGAAGTGGCCAAAGACAACAGCCTGCCTGAAGGCATTTCGTGCCTCATCAACGGCGATTACAAAGCCGGTGAATACATGGTGGAAGACACTTCTGTGCCACTCATCTCCGCAACAGGATCAACCCGCATGGGAAAAATTGTTGGCACCAAAGTGGCAGAACGTTTTGGAAAAAGTATTCTTGAACTCGGCGGTAACAATGCGATCATCATTACAGAAAACGCGGATCTGGATACCACCCTTGTAGGCGCGGTATTCGGCGCGGTTGGAACAGCTGGTCAACGTTGCACCAGCACCCGCCGCCTCATTATTCACGAAAAAATGTACGACAAGGTAAAATCTACGCTTGTGCGTGCATACGGACAGTTAAAGATCGGTGACCCGCTCGATGAAAAAAATCATGTGGGACCACTCATCGACAAAGATGCAGTGAAAGCCTACGAAAATGGATTAAAACAAGCCATCAAAGAAGGTGGAAAAATGGCTGTTGAAGGTGGTGTGCTCGAAGGAAAAGGTTACGAAAGCGGCTGTTATGTAAAACCAGCCATCGTTGAAGCAGAGCCAGACATGAGTATTGTGCAGCACGAAACTTTTGCACCGATCCTGTATCTTTTAAAATACAAAACACTTGAAGAGGCCATCCACATTCAGAACAATGTGCCGCAGGGTCTGTCGAGTGCCATCATGACCCTGAACATGCGCGAAGCAGAACTGTTTTTAAGCGCAGGCGGCAGCGATTGTGGCATTGCCAACGTAAACATTGGCACCAGTGGCGCGGAAATAGGCGGTGCATTTGGCGGAGAAAAAGAAACCGGTGGAGGTCGCGAAAGCGGTTCTGATGCCTGGAAGGCCTACATGCGCAGGCAAACCAATACCATTAACTGGGGCAATAAACTGCCGCTCGCGCAAGGGATCAAATTTGATCTTGGATAACTAAAATCGCAAGCATGAATTGAAGAGCCGGATTAGTTCCGGCTTTTTTTTATAAGCGGAACCTATAGAGCAAGCCTTGTGGTGAATACACATAAAGGCAGGATTTGCAAACCATCACATCCCAGATTTTCGCCAGGGCCGGGAGTCCTTTGTTGGAAACAATCTGCCAGGAGTCGCCGTTGTTATAAGAAAGATAAAGCAGAGAAATATCTGAGCTGCTTGCGAAAATGCGAGGTCCGTCGCCAGAAACACATCGGAAGTTGTATGGTAATTGTTTAAAAACTTTCCACTGCAAATCATTTTCCTGATAATACAACTGGCCATATGCTGCCAGCAGCCTTCCTTTCGTTTCCTCGAGATCGGGAGGCGAATTGGATTCATAAGCCGGCCCCGGATGATCTATCTTAACAAACTGTGGCCACACACAATACATCGATCTTCCGCTGGTTCCAGCCAGGACTCTGTCTTCATGCTTGACAAATGACCGGATTGTTACATAATTTGCACCATTTAAGGTGAAACCATTCCAGGTAAACCCATTATCAATAGACGAAAATACAGTCCAGGAACCCCCTGTTCCGAAAACACGAGACGAATCTACAAGCAAGTCGCTGAAATTTTTTGACGCGCGAAAACTCCAGGTTTGGCCTCCATCAATGGATGCATACAGTGACGCGTTTGAAGACAGAAAGACCGTATTGCCTTTGGCATCAAAAGCAGAGACATTTTCATTTGGAAAACCCAATAACTGCCAGCTGTGCCCACCATCGCGGGAAATATAAAAACCTTTGCCTGTTGCGGCGTACAACAAATCACCATCGCGTTTGATGTGATTGATCTTATTTTCGGAGTTAATTTTTTGTTCATGCCAGATGTCTTTTGTTCGGAAGCAGGTTGCTGGGCCATACAAGGTGTCGTGCTCACGCACCGTAAAAGCGCGGACATAATAATTGACATAAGGCTTTAGTTTAATGAGCCGAACGACCAATCCTGAGTCGGATTTAAAATGCAGAAACTGGCCGCCCGAAGGAACAGGCAAAGAATCGTAACAAATTCCCGAACGTTCCGGATCCGGAGGATCATTGACCACAGCGCGCACGAGAGCACTGGTGTCGCTGATATCAGATACAGACACAACCGATACCTGAGCGAAGGAACCAACCGGCTCATCAGTCTGGGACGTTTTTTTACAGGCACTAAAAATTAAAATCAGTGAAAGAAAAACCAATATTGATCCTGACCAGGTTTTTTTCAGATATAAACAGCGTTGGCGCATGAATTGTATTTGGGTGCTTTCTTCCAACGTGGAAATCTGAGAATTATTATGTTAGTTCCCCGGGTCAGCAAACCCTGCAAGGTCTCCGCAGCCCGTGCGCAGGGACCTGTTTTTGAGACGTCATCTTGCTAAATAAGCGGAATAAGAACCTCGTGACAAAATAATCATTCTTGCCCTGACAATGTTTTCTCCCGACCCGGGTTTAACCCTTCACCGCTTCTTCGCCTTCACTGTTCACCTCTTTAAAAGGATTCCTGGGCGTCCAGGGTGCAGGTTGTAAAAATGAGATAAACGGTTTTTGAATCAGTCGCGAAATGGTATTCTGTGGTTTGATATAACACAGCAGTTCCTGCGGCCTGGCACCTACAGTGGTCTTGATCTCGGCAGCGGTCCTTCCCAGGTTCACACATCGGCAATGCTGACGGATGCCTTCATCAATCATTGTATATAAAATGTTCTGGTACAGATCGTGAACGCTGTTGAGATCATAGTCGAAGCCAATGTAATGCGCTTCCAATGTTTTATCGGGCATTACAAAGCAACTAGCGAATCCGATGAGTTGATTCTCTGCAAAAAAACCTTTCACAATAAAATCATTTCCAAACAGATGTTTTACTTCACTGAAATAATGACGGGGTAATTTAAGCAGCTTAAATCTCGCGCGGTCGAAAATAGATTCATACAAGGTATACATTTCCGCTTCCAGACTGCGGATCTCATCTGTGTCAAGATAACGCGCCTCCACATGGCCCAGGCTTTTAAAGATCGCCTTTGCGCGGTTCCTGTATTTTTTCGAAAATAGCGCGGTGTAATCTGTAAGTGAATTTAATCCCTTGGGCAGCTCAATCACCAGGTTGGGCTCTACCAGGAATCGCGTGAATTTTTCATCCTCCAACAGCTTACCGGGTTGAAGCGGCTTGTGAAAATCTTTGATCAGCACGGCCGATATGGTGCCTCTCAATTTCTCCTCGCGCGAAATAAGATCGGTGATCTCCAATACCAGCTCGCCGGCTGTTTTTCCGGGAATTTTTTTATCAAACACAAATCCATATTCACCGCTCACCAGGTTATTGCCGCAGGTAAACAATCGCAGCAGCACTTCCTCGCGATTCGAATCAATGTAACGCTCAAACAAGTTCATGCGTGTGCTCCGGAGGCTGTCTACCTGTTTGCTGAGAAGATCGCCAAAAACGCCGGCTTTAAAATCAACTACCTGGAAATACATGATCCCACAAGGTTTTTGATGATGATACACAATTACATACCTGCAATTCAACCGGCTGTGCCCACACTTTTCAAGCACCTTCAGGTAGTCTTTTTCAAGAAAAACGGTTTTATGTTGTGTAATGTGGTTCCAGTCTTTTGCGACGATAGCATCCGCTTTTTCAAAGAGAGTAAAAGAAAATTCGGAATTGATCTCCCTGAAAGGTAAAAATCGCCTTTTGGAAGACACGGGTTTGCAGAAGCTGAACATTGCGCCAAAAATACGGATTAATAAAGGGTGGTTAAAAAACCAGCTGTATTAAAAAACCATAAAAGCGCTAATATTGGTATATTTAGAAGCGTTATGCACGAGTACTTTAAACATACGCCACCAATAGATCAGGCCGGTGTTCTGGCGCGGATAACGCAGCTCAATACAAGGAGCCTGAAAAATGAAAGTAAACGCCACGCATTAAAAATGGCCCTTGGTATGATTGATCTAACCACCCTTGAGGGCAAAGACACCGATGGAAAAATTACACAACTCTGTTACAAAGCATCTCACCTCGCAGACGATCTGCCCGGTCTTCCTAAAGTGGCGGCAGTTTGTGTATATCCAGGTCAGGTTAAAAAGGCGGTCGCTGAATTAAGAAACAGCGGCATCCTGGTGGCTTCTGTGGCTACCGGTTTCCCGGCAGGACAGGTTCCCACCAAAACAAAGATTGAAGAAACCCGCTTTGTCATCGGGCAGGGCGCAGATGAGATCGACATGGTGATCAGTCGCGGCGAATTCTTAAAAGGCAATTATAATTTTGTTTACGATGAAATTGCGGCCATTAAAGAAGTGTGCGGTAAGATCCGTTTAAAAGTGATCCTCGAAACAGGTGAGCTCGGCGGACTCGACAATGTGCGGAAAGCCTCTGACCTGGCAATTCAGGCAGGTGCTGATTTTATAAAAACCTCCACGGGTAAAATACAGCCGGCGGCGACTCAACCCGTGACGCTTGTGATGCTGCAGGCCATCCGTGATCACTACGACCGAACAGGTAATATGGTGGGCATGAAACCGGCCGGTGGAATTTCCACCTCAAAGGTAGCTTTGCAATACCTTGTGATGGTAACCGAAATTCTCGGCGAACCATGGCTGAACAAAACCTGGTTCCGTTTTGGCGCCAGCAGCCTGGCCAACGACATTGTGCTGCAACTTGGAAAAGAAAAACATGGTACTTATTACAGCAAAGATCACATCAGCATAGATTAATTTCTTTCATGGATCAGAATAACAACAAAACCGGCTTTGAATATGCGCCTGCGCCTGAAACTAAAACGCATGTGAGGATCGATCCTTCGTGCGGACTTTTTATCGGCGGCAAATTTGTCACACCGGCATCAGCGAAGCATTATCAAACCATTAATCCGGCCACGGGCGAAAAACTGGCCAGCATCACCATAGCAGGAAAAAAAGAAGTCGGCCTTGCGGTGTTATCAGCGAAAAAGGCCTTCGATACTACCTGGAAAAAAATGCCTGCAAGCGAACGCTCGAAATATATTTTCAGGATTGCAAGAATGATCCAGGAAAGGAGTCGCGAACTGGCCGTGATAGAAACAATGAACGGAGGCAAACCGATCAGGGAGAGCCGCGATTTTGATGTGCCCGCCGCAGCTGCCCATTTTTTTTATTATGCCGG
>CAZFCR010000035.1:0-14435 GCA_964517305.1 uncultured Akkermansia sp. | reverse complement strand
ATCCGTGGTAAAAACGGATCGGTGTATTCGTCCAGGAAAAGTGTTCTTGGATTGGTCAATACGGTGACTAAACCTGATGGATAGGTTTGCGCGAATGCCCCGGAGCCGCATAAATACATCAGCAGGGCGATCATAAAAGTAACTTTACTTTTATTTAATCTCATTATCAGGTGGGTGAAGCCTTAATGCTGCGACTAAAGTAATGAATGATTAAACCGCTGAACGTTAAAATGAAAGACGCGCGTCTTCATTTTCTTCCAATTTGTATAAAATACCTACGAATGAATTGGAATCTTAGATAAAACTTTGGAAAAATTCGGCGGGATATGTTTGTAATTAAACGAGCTGAAACGCCGGGGCATTTTCAGCTGAATTGTTGCGCGTTTGCCGGTTAAAAGGGTTTCATATCCTACAAAAAATAAAAAATGCCCAGACTTCCAGGCATTTTTTTCAAAGAAAATAAACGTTTGTATCAGTATTCTGTTTTGAGTTCTACATATTTTAAAAACTCAAGTCTTGTGGCGTCTTCCTGAAATTTTCCGCCGTAAAAAGAAGTAACCGTGGCCGAATTGTTGTCCTGCACGCCGCGCGATGAAACACAAAGGTGTTTGGCATCCACCAGGATGGCAACATCGTCGGTGTTCAGTACTTTTTGAAGTTCCCGCGCAATCTGCATGGTTAAACGTTCCTGCACCTGAGGTCTTTTTGCAAAATACTGAACAATGCGGTTCAGCTTTGAAAGACCAATGACCTGTCCGTTTGAAATATAAGCCAGATGCACTTTTCCAAAAATAGGTACAAAATGATGTTCGCAGTTGCTGTAAAAAGTAATGTCTTTCTCAACCAGCATCTGCTGGTATTTGTAGCGGTTTTCGAATAATGCAACCTTTGGTTTGTTGGCAGGATCAAGTCCGCTGAAGATCTCTTTCACGTACATCTTGGCCACCCGTTCAGGAGTTCCCTTCAGGCTGTCATCACGCAGGTCAAGCCCCAGTGTTTCCATAATTTCCCTGAAGTGAAACGAGATCTTGTCCATCTTGGCTTCGTCGCTCATCTCAAAAGCGTTATCACGCATCGGCGTTTCAATACCGGTGCTGATGTGCTCATCACCAATGTCTTCAGCACTGAGTCCGCTCAACGAAATGCGATGACCGTCAACAAGGGAATTCAACGTAATTTCTTTCTGTTTCATACAAGGTAATTTTTAAATCAAATCGTGTATCCAGCTTCTCTCTAAGAATGGCGTGGATCACCATGGCAATGTTTTCGGCTGTGGGATTCAGCTGTTCAAATTCTTTTGTATCCAGATTCAGATTTTTGTGATCAAACCGCTCAAGGATTTCGTTTTTTACGAGCTCACTCAGCAGTTTCATATCGATCACATAACCAGTCTTCGGATCTACTTCTCCGCTCACTTTCACAATCAATTCATAATTATGACCGTGGTAATTGGGATAATTGCATTTTCCAAAAAACGCTGCGTTCTCAGCATCGCTCATCGCGGCTGAATGGAGGCGGTGAGCGGCGTTAAAACGCTCTTTACGGAAAACAGCAACTCTCTTGCTCATAGTTTTTAAAGGTCCAATCAAACAAACGGGGAAAAAACCAGTCCGGATGACGTAAATGTTTTAAAAGCACTGCGTCAGAAGTCTGCTGATCAAGTGGCTTTTGTTAATGGTTTAACAAAGTTAAAAGAAATTTGTTCAAATAAGGGGCATTTTATGTTAATATAACAACGTTCCCGATCGGTTAATTCCCGAAATATTCCACGCAAATACTTGGAGTTTCGTACAGTTTAACACAGTGGAGCCTTACTCCTTCAGGCAGATGCGGCGCAAGCTGGCCCCAGATGGCGATGGCCAGGTTTTCGGTGCTGGCCAGAATGCCTTTCATAAAGTCAACATCCATGTTCAGATTTTTATGATCAAGTTTTTCGCACACATGTTCGTTGATGACCTTACTGAGTTTTTTCGCGTCCATTAAAAAACCTGTATCAGGGTTCACCTCGCCTTTAATGGTAATGATCAGTTCATAATTGTGACCATGCCAGTTGGCATTCGCGCATTTTCCAAAAACCTCGGTGTTCTGTTCCAGACTCCAGGAAGGGTTATATAGTTTATGAGCGGCGTTAAAATGTTCGTGTCGTGTTAAGAAAATCATGCCCAAATTTACGCAATTATCAGCTTTTGCTGGAATGGAAAAGAAGCAGTAGTAATTGGCTTTTTTATGAAAATACTCTTATTAAAATAAAGTAAATTCGTGTCACTTATGCCTAAGATTTTGATAGTTGCGGCTACTGCCGCTGAGATAGCTCCTCTTCTTGAACTCGGCAACATAAACGTTGCGGAGAGCAAAGGGCTATTTATATTGTCGGGCAGCCTGCAGGATGTATTTGTTGTAATTACCGGCGTTGGCATGGTGAATACGGCGTTTGAACTGGGGAAACTGATCGGAAGCCATTTTGATCTGGTGGTGAATGCGGGTCTGGCTGGTAGTTTTACGAGGTTCAAAACGGGTGAGGTGGTAAACGTGGTGCAGGATTGTTTTAGTGAACTGGGTGCCGAGGACGGTGATCATTTTCTAAGTATCGATGAGATGGGTTTCGGGCAACAGACTTTGCGTTTAAACAACCTTTTCAGCAACGAGTACACAGCCAGCTTTGCTCAGACCAATGGCATCACTGTTAACACAGTGCATGGCAACGCAGGCAGCATTGACCGGGTTGTGGGGAAATACCAGCCTCATACCGAAAGCATGGAAGGCGCGGCTTTTATCCACGCGGCCAACGCTTTTAGCTGGCGCGCCATCCAATTGCGGGCCATCAGCAACCCGGTTGAAAAACGCAATAAAGAAAACTGGAACATCAGCCTGGCGATAATGAATCTGAACAAAGCCTTGACCGGCCTGATCGTGTCTGCCGGCATCAGAATAGAAGATCAACCATGAAATTAACGCTTGCTTATTCTCCCTGTCCTAACGATTGTTTTATTTTCGATGCGCTGGTGCACGGAAAGATCGATACAGAGGGACTTCAATTCGATGTTCGTTTGGAGGATGTTGAAACCCTCAACCAGAAAGCACTGCTTGGCGAATACGACATTACCAAACTGAGTTTTCACGCTTACGCCTACGTTTTAGAAAACTACATCCTGCTACGTTCAGGAAGTGCGCTGGGATTTAACTGCGGACCACTTCTTGTTTCCGCTCGCAGTATAACTGATCCTGCCAGGGAGATCCGGAGTGTTGCCATTCCCGGCCGGCTTACTACGGCTAATTTTTTGCTCTCACTCGCGTTACCGCAACTCACCAATAAAAAAGAATATGTTTTTCATGACATTGAAGACGCTGTGCTGAAGGGAGAAGTGGATGCCGGTCTCATCATTCACGAGAACCGTTTTACTTATGAAGCCAAAGGATTAAAAAAAGTGATGGACCTGGGTGAATTCTGGGACGGTCTCATCCATGCGCCCATACCGCTTGGAGGCATCATGGTAAAGCGGTCGTTACCTGAAGATACACAGTTGCTGATCAATAAACTTATCCGTAGAAGTGTAGACTACGCTTTTAAAAATCCGGAGGGCGCCATGCCTTATGTGCGCGAGCACGCGCAGGCCATGAGCGATGAGGTGATGAAAAAACACATCGCGTTGTATGTGAATGAATTTTCTGCAGATCTGGGCAACCTGGGTATTGAAGCCGTTGGCTTGATGTTTAAAAAAGCCAGCGCGGCAGGGCTTTTTGATGCGGCCGACCGGCAACTTGTGATCAGAGAAAAATAGGGATGACGAAGTGAGTGATCAGTTTTTATTCCGGATCCACTTTTCAAAACAGTACACGTATGGATTTTTTTCATCGGCAGGGTGGCAAACGCCATCGCTCATTTCAAATTCTTTTTCAAATTCAGGAAAAAAAGTGTCGGCCTCAAATTCGTGTTTGATCAGCGTACGGTAGATCTCATCGGTGCGGGGCAGCGTTTGTTTAAAAATTTCGGCCCCCCCAATTACAAACACTTTTTCTTCAGTACAGGAATTAATCGCCGCATCCACTGAATGGTAAATTTCAGCGCCTTCTATCTTATAATCGTTTTTGCGTGTAATCACCAGATTGCGGCGACCGGGTAAAATCCTGCCAATGCTTTCATAGGTTTTGCGACCCATGATAATGGGACAGCCCATGGTGGTTGTTTTAAAAAATTTAAGATCGGCAGGCAGGTGACAAAGTAGCTGGTTGTTTTTTCCGATGGCGAGGTTCTGATCGGTAACAACAATGGCGGCGAGGGTCATGAGATGAGCGTTTGGATATCGTGCAAACCTATTCAAATTAATCATTCTTATCAATAAAAATTTTTACAAAACCCTGTTTTTACTTAGATTTACAATATATGCAAGGCCAGTTACTCATAGCCCACCCTTTGCTGAATGATGGTTTTTTCAGCCGTTCAGTTGTGTATCTTACAAATTATAATGAAGAGGGTGCGGTTGGTTTCAGTTTAAATTTCAAAACACAGTTTGTGCTGCGCGATGTGCGCCCCCAGGTGAAGAATGGCAACTTTCCTATTTACGAGGGTGGTCCTGTTGCGCGGAATCAGTTGTTTTTTATGCACACGCTGGGCGCCGACGTGAGCGATTCGGTTCACATCAGCAATAACATTTATATTGGCGGTGATTTTAATGAACTGCTGCATCTCATCGAACACGGGAAAGTAAAATCCTATCAGGTCCGTTTTTTCGCGGGATATAGCGGATGGGAAGCGGGTCAGCTGGAGGCCGAAATAAAAAAAAGGCACTGGCTCATCAACAATCCGGTTGACGGTTCTTTTTTCGGGAATGAGCCGGACGATCTCTGGGGTTTGCAATTGAGCGAAATTAAAAACAGTTACAGCATCTTCGCTAATTTCGGAAATGATCCTTCTATGAATTAGATCTCACGGATGCTGGCACTTATTCGAGACTTAGTTTTTCTTTAACATCTACCGGGAATTTTTTTCTGATGAGCAGTTTGCCGGCTTTCAGGTCACCTTTTACTTCAAGCAATCCTTTGTTGCTGGCACCATTCAACAGTTTAATCACATCGGCCAGATTCACGTTTTTAAAGTCACTCTTTAGATTAAAAGAATAAGTTTCTTCAGCTTTACCTTTAATGAATACTTTTTCGGTGAGCCTCGCCTTTCCCAGGTACACACCGCTATAACTGACATCGAATTCGCTTTTGTGAATGGTGAAACCAAAGGCATTGGGATTTTTAATGCCGAGCATAATATCTCCGTCAATGCCTTCGGTATTGATTTTATTGATCTTAAATCCTTTTACGCCTGTATACTCCGGGTCCTTAAGTGTTTTGCACGAGAACAGGAACATTCCTGTAAAAACCAATATTAAACGAAGCATTAAAGATCTGTTTTTCATTTTTTTGAACGGTTGCGTATTAATACTGCGATGGAGGAAATAGTCCACACGCCTTCGAGCACCACAAAGGGCCAGAAAGCGATGAGATAGCTTGAAAGCCCGGCCAGGGCGGCGCCTATGATGTTGAGCCACAAATAGACCGGTGAGGTGGCCTCTAGTTTTTTAGCGAGGTTAAGCGCAAATGCAATGAGCAATAAACTCACGCCAAGTGTACCTACAATTTCTCCGCTGCTCATTATTTTGACACCAGCTGACTGAAGTTTTTAAAGAACAAAGGAATGGTTTCAATGCCCTTGTAATAATTAAACACACCGTAATGTTCATTTGGGGAGTGCAGCGCGTCTGAGTCGAGCCCAAATCCAAAAAGAATGCTATCAAGTCCCAGCTCCTTTTTAAACAGAGCCACAATAGGAATACTGCCGCCGCCGCGCGTAGGCACCGGTTTTTTACCAAACGTTTCTTCCATGGCTCTGCTGGCTGAAATATACCCCGGGCTATTGGTGCCTACCACTACAGGCTCACCGCCATGATGGTGCGTCACTTTCACCTGCACCGATGCCGGAGCAATTTGTTCAAAATGTTTCTGGAACAGGTTGCTGATGGTATGCGAATCCTGGTTGGGAACAAGGCGCATGCTGATCTTGGCAAATGCTTTTGACGGAAGGACCGTTTTTGCCCCTTCGCCGGTATAACCACCCCAGATGCCATTTACATCAAGGGTAGGGCGAATCCCGGTTTGTTCCATCGGACTGTATCCTTTTTCGCCGTGAACCTCTTTTACAGCGAGGTCTTTTTTATAGGCTTCAATATCAAATGGTGCCTTGGCCATCTCCGCGCGCTCTTCTTTCGACAATTCAACCACCTGTTCGTAAAATCCGGGAATGGTGATGCAATTATTTTCGTCGTGGCAGGAGGCGATCATCTTGCATAAAATGTTGATTGGGTTGGCAACCG
This sequence comes from uncultured Akkermansia sp., assembly GCA_964517305.1. Taxonomy (GTDB): domain Bacteria; phylum Bacteroidota; class Bacteroidia; order B-17B0; family Aurantibacillaceae; genus Aurantibacillus. Next base: position 8,076 of record CAZFCR010000035.1, on the reverse strand, counting down.
CGCCACCATATACACCGCTGTGCAGATCGCGGTTGGGTCCTGTTACTTCCACTTCCATGTATGAAAGACCACGTAAACCTACATCTATGCTCGGAATATCATTCGCGATGATCGAAGTGTCGGAGATCAGGATCACATCGCCTTTCAGTTTTTCCTTGTTGGCAATGATCCACGGTCCGAGGTTAGGTGACCCTACCTCTTCTTCGCCTTCGATCATGAACTTCACATTGCAGGGCAGTGAATTGTTTTTCATCATCAGTTCAAAAGCCTTTACGTGCATGTACATCTGGCCTTTGTCGTCGCAGGCACCGCGCGCAAAGATCGCGCCTTCTGGGTGGATCTCTGTTTTTTTAATAACCGGCTCAAAGGGAGGTGAATGCCACAGATCTACAGGATCTGCAGGCTGCACGTCGTAATGTCCGTATACGATCACCGTTGGTTTTGAGGGATCGATGATCCTTTCGCCGTAAACAACAGGGTTGCCCTTGGTGGCACTGATCTCTACATGATCCGCGCCGGCTTCTTCCAGGCGTTGTTTAATGGCTTGTGCAGTGCGGATCACATCATTTTTGTAGGCCGGATCGGCGCTGATGGACGGGATTCTGAGAAGTTCGAGAAGTTCGCTGAGGAAACGCTCTTTATGCTGTGAAATGTAATTGCTGATAGTTTGTCTTTCCATAAAAAATAAAAGTTTAAAGGTAGAGTTTTAAGGAACGTAAAGAAACAGAAAACTCTGAGGTCCGGGAAAAAGAACGGCTGTTAAAAATTGAAAATTAACAGGCAATGTCGTCTTATCCCGGCTTTTGGTGAGCGTAGCCTGTTTCAAATAAAACATAATTCGATTAAATTTGTGATAACCACTTTTAGCGCCCATGTTTTTACGCCTGCTGTTTTTTTTGTTTTCATTGTTACAACTTGGTGGTTTTGCCCAGCAGCGGATCCAGGATTTTAATGTATTTCAGTCCGACAATTACGTGGGTGTGCGGTTTAATATTTCTCCAGGCCCGGCCTGTAACGGTTACGATGTGATGCATTCAACGGATTCGATCAATTACATTTCGGTTTATAATTATGCGGGCATCTGCGGTGACAGGCCCGAGCCCGATCCCCAGAGCTACACACATACAAGTCCTGCGCTTAACCAGATGAACTTCTACAGGATCCAGCTGAATTTTCCTTACGAACAATCGGAGGTGCGGCGCCTTTATGTAAATCAGGCAGGCCGTGCACGCATGTCGGTTTATCCTAACCCCATCGTACAAAATACAGAAATACTGAACCTCAGGTTTTATAATGCCGAGAGTACCAATCTGGTTGGATTTCTTTACGACCGTTTCGGAACCGTGATGCGTGAACTGGAGCTGACAACCAATGGCGACCTGGCGCCACTTCCTGTTGGAAATCTTCGCGACGGTTTATATGTGATTTTTTTAACAGACGGGCTCAGCGCGTATTCATCTAAATTTATTGTGATCCGCTAAGTGGAGGTAAGAGCTGATACTTATTTATGGGCCATCCGCATGTATAAATCGCGGACACTTGCTTCAGAGGCGATCAAAGGCGGAAAAGTTAAACTCAACGGCGATAACTTTAAACCTTCGCATGTTGTAAAGGTGGGCGAAACCTACACGATGAGCATCGGCAGCGTTAAAAAGATCGTTGAAGTTACTGCACTTCTCGACAAACGCGGCAGCTTTGAGCTGGCAAAACAACACTACACCGATCTTAGTCCTGTGCCTGAGAAAGGCGATTACCTGCCATCAGCATTCTTCTCGGTGAATATTAAAAGAGAGCGTGGATCGGGCCGCCCGACTAAAAAAGACAGACGCGATCAGGAAGATTTCCGCGGATAAAATTCGTTTCTATTAAAAGAAGTAATTGAATAGATCAGGCGTCGTAGTCGATCACCACATTATCTGTAATGGGGTGCGACTGACAAGTGAGGATAAATCCTTCTTCCACTTCCTGGTCGGTTAAGGCAAAATTCGCGTCCATCTTCACCTGGCCTTCAAGCACTTTGGCGCGGCAGGTGCAGCAAACCGCACCCTTACAGCTGAACGGCGCGTCAACACCGGCTTCAATGGCAGCCTCCAGAATGCTGATGCTTCCCGTTTCGAGATCGAATTCCGTTTCCACGCCATACTGAATCACTTTCACCTTAGCTTTTACGTTGGCGCCGGTTCCTGAATCTGCTTTATTCACGGCATCCAGCACAGAGGTAAAATATTCGATGTGAATTTTTTCTTTGGCAATGTTTAAACCTTCAAGCGAACTTTTTACGTTTTCCATCATCGGTCCGGGACCACAGATAAAATATTCGTCAGCACTCAGGCAACCATAATGTTCGAGCAGTGCTTTTGCACGCGCTATGGTGATGATGCCGGTTTGCAGTTCAGGCATGGTGGCTTGCGGACTTTCAAAAACATAGGCGATCTGCAAATTTGGATTGCTGCCCGCTATGTTCTCCAGTTCTTTTTTAAAGATGGTGCTTTCTTCGTTTTTATTGGCGTAGATAAGGGTGAGCTTACTTTGTTTTTCAACATACAGTACGCTTTTCAGAATGCTCATCATGGGTGTGATGCCGCTACCGCCCGCAACAAGCACATAATGTTTTTTCTTGTTTCCGAAGAGCGGTGTATGGAAATTGCCCATCGGGGTCATCACCTCAATTTTGTCACCTACTTTTAACTGGCGGTTGATGTAACCTGACACCTTTCCGCCACTGACTTCCTTAATGGCAACACGCAATTCGGTTTCGCTGTGAGGGCTTGAACAAAGGCTGTAAGAACGCCTTACCTCTTCGCCTCCTATGTTCAGTTTAAGAGTAATGTACTGACCCTGTTTAAACAGGAATTCAGGTTGTTGCTGAGGTGGTATTTCAAAAGCTACAGAAACCGCATCGTTTGTTTCCCTGCGAATGTCTTTAACTTTAAGTGTGTGAAAACGTGCCATGAAAAAAATTAAAATAGTTTGTAAAAATAGCCCTTTTGGCGACCATAAAAAAATTTATCTGAATGGCGCTTCCGTGCAACTATACGTGGCCGGGTCCGGTTTCTCGTAACCGGAACGGCTGCGCATTGGCAGATAAATCTTAAATAATACCAAAGCCTTTGTGAGTACAGGATGATCTTGGTCATTTTCTTGGATAAAAGGCCCTGAAATGGTATCTTTGTAAGATTACCAGCCACAATTATCACACATGGAAGCAGTTAATTTTGAAGACAATTTTGAGGCCAAGCTGGCCAGGAACGAAATGATCGAGCCCAAAGACTGGATGCCCGAAAATTACCGTAAACACCTGATCAGGCAGATCTCTCAGCATGCACACAGCGAGATTGTGGGAATGCTGCCTGAAGGTAACTGGATCAGCCGCGCGCCGAGTCTGCGTTCAAAGCTGGTGTTGCTGGCGAAGGTTCAGGACGAAGGCGGCCATGGTCTTTATCTTTACACAGCTGCCGAATCGCTCGGCATTTCGCGCGACGAGATGCTGAATGCCCTGTTAACCGGCAAAGCAAAATATTCTTCTATTTTTAATTACCCTACACTTACCTGGGCCGATGTGGGCGCAGTGGGCTGGCTGGTGGATGGCGCGGCCATTATGAACCAGGTGATGCTTCAGCGTTCATCCTATGGACCGTACAGTCGCGCCATGGTGCGCATCTGCAAGGAAGAGAGTTTTCACCAGCGCCAGGGTTATGAGATCATGACACGTATGGCTTTCGGATCGGCCGATCAGAAAGCAATGGCGCAGGATGCACTCAACCGCTGGTGGTTCCCCACTCTCATGATGTTTGGTCCGCCCGACAGGGAGAGCCCTAACAGCGAAAATGCGATGAAATGGAGGATCAAACGCGAAACCAACGATCAGTTGCGTCAGCGTTTTGTAAATCAAACGGTGATGCAGGCCGAATATCTCGGATTAACCATTCCCGACAAAGGTCTGGTGTGGAACGAAGAGAAAAAAGGATATGATTTCAGCGAGCCCGATTGGGCTGAGTTTAAAAACGTGATCAAAGGAAACGGACCCTGCAACAAACAGCGTTTAACCGCGCGCAACAAAGCGCACGACGAAGGCGCCTGGGTGCGTGAAGCAGCGGCAGCCTACGCGGGCAAACAGGAGAAAGTAGCAGCTTAAATATATTTCAACAACAATAGGTTATGAGTGATACACAAGGCCCGTTATGGGAAGTATTTGTACAGAAAAAATCAGGACAGCCCTTCGTGCACTGCGGTAACCTGCATGCTTACGACAAAGAGATGGCACTTCAGAATGCCCGCGACCTTTACACCAGGCGCGGAGAAGGCATGGCGCTGTGGGTGGTGCCGAGCGATGCCATAGTGGCCAGCAGTCCCGAGGATATGGGTTCGTTTTTTGAGCCGTCCAACGATAAGATCTTCAGGCATCCCACTTTTTACCAGATTCCTGACGGGATCGGTCACATGTAATCTGCAATACTTTATCTGAATGGATTCAAAAGACGCATTATTTAAATATACCCTCAGGCTGGGCGATACAAGCCTTATACTCGCACAGCGTTTAAGCGAATGGACTGGTCATGGCCCTTTTCTTGAAGAAGATCTGGCACTGACCAATATTGCGCTCGATATTTTTGGCCGCGCTAAAAGTCTGCTCGATTACGCCGGTGAGATTGAAGGTAAAAAGAGAACAGGAGATGATCTTGCTTTTTTCCGCAACGACCGCGATTATTACAACGCACTGATCACTGAGCAACCTAACGGCGATTACGCAAAAACCATTCTTCGCCAGGCATTTGTTGATTGTTTTGATCTTATTTTTTATACAGAACTCAGCAAAAAGAAAGACAGCACGCTTGCAGGTATTGCCGCCAAATCGGTGAAGGAGATCACGTATCACAAGCGCCACAGTTTTAGCTGGGTACTGCGTTTTGGAAACGGCACTGAAGAAAGCGCGCAGCGTTTAAAAATTGCTTTTGAAGAATTGTGGCAATACACCGGAGAATTATTTGAAATGAACGAGGTGGATGAGGTGCTGATAAAAGAAGGCATTGCAGTGGATCTTGAAACTATTCGCGGAAAATGGAATTCGGAGATCGCCGAGTTGCTTGAAAAAGCCGGATTAACAGCCCCTGCGGAAACATTTATGCAGCGTGGCAGCCGCGATGGCATCCATACCGAGCACCTGGGTTATCTTCTGTCTGAGATGCAGGCCCTGCCGAGGATGTATCCTGACGCCAAATGGTAATGAAAGAGAACTTTAAAAAATTATATCCTTATTTTGTTGACGTGTGGCAATACCTTGTTATCATTGTCATCATTGGTCTGGCTGCAATTTTTATTCTCTGATATTTCAGCCTTGATTAAAGGTGTTTTGATTCAGTTTCAGTTTTATCATGTTGAGTAAAGAACACATCTTCTCCTTATTGGCCGAGATCCCCGATCCGGAGATCCCTGTGATCAATATTGTGGAATTGGGTGTGATCCGCGATGCAAAGGCCGACGATAAAACAGTTTCTATCGTCATTACGCCAACTTACAGCGGATGTCCGGCCATGAAACAGATGGAAGACGATGTAAGAAAAAAAATGCAGGAAGCGGGGTTTGAAAAAATCATCATCAATACTGTTTTTAATCCTGCGTGGACTACAGACTGGCTGAGCGCAGAGGCAAAGGAAAAATTACGCGCCTATGGCATTGCTCCACCGGAAGAGAGTACAACAGATAAATCCTTTCTTACCGGAAAAACAAAGAGTGTTACATGTCCCCGCTGTCGCAGTAAAAATACGGTGATGGTCTCTCAATTTGGCAGCACGGCCTGCAAGGCGCTTTATAAGTGCAATGATTGTCTCGAAGCCTTCGATTATTTTAAGTGTATTTAGGCGCGCTAAGAAAATTTTTTCAGGAAACTTTGTAATTTTTATTTTCTCCGATCCGCCAGCCGGTCAGTTTCTCAACAAAAAACAGAAATCTGTATTTTAAATTTGTTTTTACTTTTTCGCGTTTGTAATCAAAGGTCCAGTCTGCTTCCCTGATGCGTTTCTCAAGTACGAGCGGGTGGGGCCCATGGTAAGTTTCCAGCAGATCAATGTTGCTGTAATCAAAATCTTCCGCGGAGGGAATATTTTTTTCGAGCCATGAATCGCTGTGCCACATTTTATGAAAGCTCTGTTGTTTGGCCTGTTGTGCTTTTGGTGGTTTTACCCAGCCGTAATGGTAAATAAACGCTTCAGTTTTTTTGACCCTTAGTTTTTTATTGTCACGGGTTCTGAATCCCTGGGCATCTTTAAATGATCTGATGTTTTTATTGTTTTTGATGATGCGGATCTCGTGCTGATACCAGCGCCGGCCAACACCAATGTAATCATAGTGGCCGTAAAAGTGTTTGTATTCAAAAAGCAGGCCATCCACGCTGTCATCGTCTTTATAAAGCAGCATCTTTTGTTTGATGCCTTTTAAATCGTCTTCGTGAACACATTCATCGCTCTGAATATAAAAACACCAGTCGAATTCTTCAGGAATAGCATCAAACACCTTGTTTGTTTCGATCGACAATACTTGTCCGCCTTCGCGCAAAGAGTCGTCCCACACTGAATCCACGATCACGATTTTCCCCGACGGAATTCCTTCAATCATTTCGCGTGTATCATCGTCGCTTTGTCCAACGCCAACGTAAAATGCATCGCAAAGCGGCAACACCGAAAGAATGGCTTCCAGCACAGGATAATCGTATTTCCTGGCGTTTCTGATAATCGTAAATCCTGCTACTTTCATTTTGGTGTAATTAAAATGGATAACCTATGCCAAAGTTGGCAACCGCGTAACGCCAGGGAGTTTTGTCAAACATCCAGCGGTCTCCGGGTTCGTACTTTGGATCCTTCAAAGGTACTGCCAGGTCGAGCCTGAGCACAAAAAATTCGAGGTCCCACCTGATCCCAAAACCGCTGCCAATGGCAATCTGATCTGCAAAGGTGTTGATGTTAAGCTCACCACGTGGTTTGTTGTCATCGGCCTCCAGCCGCCAGATATTGCCGGCGTCGATAAAAAACGCACCGTTAAAACTTTTGATCACGTGGAAACGGTATTCAAAGTTCCCTTCCAGCAATACATCGCCGATTTTATCGAAACGTGCGTTGCTCACGCGCGGATCGTAACCGCCGGGCCCGAGGGTTCTGGCGCGCCAGGCTCTCACGCTGTTGGGGCCTCCGCTGAAAAAACTTTGTTCGTAAGGAAGTACGTTGAGGTTAACAAGTGGTTTACCTACTCCTCCGGCCACACGGTAAACAATGCGGCTTCTTTTCCTCACCGGGATGTAGAGACGGTAGTCCACATCGGTACGCAAAAAATGCGCAAATGGAATTCCAAAGATCTGGTAACGGCCAAGCGAGTCCTTTTCGCGACCCCTTGCATTAAAAAGCCAGCGCAGAATGCTGCCCGACGACTGTACGCTCCAGCGCACATAATGAACGGTTTTGCGGCTTGTATTTTTGTTTTCTTTTGAAAAATAATTCAGCGTGTAGCGCGACAGGGTGGTGACGTGATCCTGGAAAGAGTTCACAAGGAAGGCATCGTTTAACTGATTCAGTGTTTCAGTAAAACTGTTTGTAAGGTTGGCTCTCACAAAATAGACCTCCATGGGTACAATGTCGTGACGCACGGTGTTGTTGTTGGTTTTAAAATTAAAACCATAGTCAATGGCAGTGATCACCCGGTTAAATTCGGGACGGGCCTGATAGTTGAGTGAAGTTTTAACATAGGTGCGGGGACTCATGTCTTTGCGGAAAGGAAGAAGCGAGAACGGAAAAAAAGCACGGGGAACTGAGAAAGTCAGTTCGGGACCAAATTGTATCGTGTTGAATGTGCGGGGAATCTGCTGGATGTTGCTGCTGGTTTCTTCCTGTACCCGTAACTGCGATTGCGCTGCAATAGATCCCTGCAGTTTTAATTCAACGAGTTCGCCTGCCCTGAAAAAATTACGGTTCTGATAAACGAGGCTGCCGTCAATTCCAAGATTGCCTGAAGTATTGGTGCCTTCTGTTTCTGCGGTAAGCGATTGTTTGATAAAAGGGATACAGATCAGGTAATAGTCCAGCCTGTCGC
>CAZFCR010000034.1:0-14519 GCA_964517305.1 uncultured Akkermansia sp. | reverse complement strand
ATCAAACCAACTGGAACTGGTACTTTACCGATAACAAAGGTTACCGCTCACAAAATGAAAACACTTCGTATTTGTTTAAAAATGCAGGACTTTACCCTGTTGCTTACATCGTCAAAAACAATTTTGGCTGTATTGACAGTGTAGTGAAGATCATCACCATCGAACCAGATTTTTCAGTTTATGTGCCTAATACTTTTACGCCTAACGATGATGATTTAAACGAAACTTTCCTACCAATTGTTCGCGGCACCAAACAATACAGCTTTGCCATCTTTAACCGCTGGGGAGAAAAACTGTTCGAGACTACTGATCCAAAATCAGGATGGGACGGTTATCACAATGGGGTGATCTGCAAAACGGATGTGTATGTCTGGGTTATTCGTTTATCTACTGTTCATGGGGAAAGCAGAGAGTATAAGGGGCATATCAGTTTACTTCGATAAAGTACGAAGTACGAGGGACGAAGCGGATTTACGATTGACGAAGTACGATTGACGATTAAAAAAGTACGAAACACGAAGGGAATTTACGATTTACGATTTAGCGATTTACGATTGGCCCGAAAACCCTTCGGCTGAGCTGGTCGAAGCCGTGGTTTAAAAAAATCTCACCTCGCGCGTTTCTGAAAAAAATACATAAAAAGATAAGCAAAGAGCATGGATAAAACCAGGCCCTGCGCCGACATCTGCTCTGACTGAACAGAAAGTGCGAGATCGGTGAGCGGACGCACCAGCACATACAGTACCGCGCCAACAAAAGTAAAGTTTAATGCTTTTAGTTTAAACAGCAGCGTTGTTTCGCTTTCCTCTTTATCACGCGCCAGCGCAATCAGCAACAAACCCAGTATGATGCCGTTCAACAGAAAAGTCGACACAAGGTCTTTCTTTTCCATCACCATCATTGATGGCGAATATTTTAAAACGATAGTGAGTGCAATCGTGATCAAAACCACCAGCCATCCGGCTTTGCGGTAATAATTGGGAAGAATCCCGGCGAGACGTTTATTCCTGAGCTGCTCCATGAGGATTAAATATAAAAAATAAATACTACAAAAAAATCATTTGCCCGTTTTTGTCAGGATATAATAGTCCGCATCGGGCTTTACCTCTTTAAGCCCGGTTTTAATTTTCTGCCATTTTTCAGTCGGCGACAGCTGAATGTTACCGGCAGGACCTTCGATCTCAATCGGCATGTTAAATCCTTTTACACAATTGGTCCAGCGATAAACAAGCCGCTTTTTCCTTAATTTATACTCCAACACCGGAACCTGGGTGGTGCGAAGGTATTGGTCTAATACTTTCTGAAAGTCTGATCCTGTATAAGCGATCATATAATCTTCAATCTGTTTGCTTGTTACTGTCTGGTGAAAAAAGGTACGGTTCAGTCCTTGCAACATTCCACGCCAGAGCGTATCGTTGTTGATGATCTGCCTGAGCGTATGGAGCATGTTGGCGCCCTTGTAATACAGATCGAGCGAACCACCCGCGTTTACGCCGTAATCGCTGATGATGGGCTTATCGTTTAAAATGGCTTTGCGTGTGCCAATCACATAAGCTGCGCCGGCTTCTTTTCCAAACAAATATTCGGTGTACAGATTTTCGGAATAGGCGGTAAAACTTTCATGGATCCAGTTATCGGCCACATCCTTCGCCGTGATGTTATTTCCAAACCATTCGTGCCCCGATTCATGGACGATGATAAAATCCCATTTTAATCCCCAGCCGGTCTGCGACAAATCGCGGCCCTGGTAACCATTCATAAAATCGTTGCCATACGCTATCGCGCTCTGGTGCTCCATTCCAAGAAAAGGTGCCTCCACCAGCTTATAACCATCTTCATAAAAAGGATATTCTCCAAACCAGTATTCAAAACAATGCAGCATGGATTTGGCCTGAGCAAACCGGGCGCGTGCTTTTTCATAATTTTCCTGCAAGACCCAAAAATCCATATCGAGTGTCCCCGCACGGCCTTTCAAGGTATCTTTCAGCGGAATGTAGCGTCCGATGTAAGGAACGATGTTATAATTGTTGATGGGATTTTTTATCTCCCATGAATAGGTCATCATGCCGTTTTTTTCTTCCCTGAAACTTTTTAAACGACCATTGCCCACAGCGAACAGATTTTTTGGCACCGTATAATTTACCAGCACACTGTCTGGCTCATCGGCCTGGTGGTCTTTGTTCGGAAACCATACCTGCGCCGCCATTCCCTGGCAGGCCAGAGAGATCCAGGGAAACCCTTTTTTGTCTTCAGCCCAGATAAAACCACCATCCCAGGGTGCATTTTTAGCTACACGCGGTTTGCCGTGAAAATAGATCTTCATCCGCCGGATGCTTTGTTTAACCGCCTTTACGGGCATGTTTACAAAAAAAGCATTACCGTCCCTTTTCCACGAACAGGATTGTCCATCCTGCACAATGCTGTCGGTGTCATCAGATCGATCTGCATCACATCGGCAGGTTCGAGCACACGATAGGTCATTACATTGATCCCCGAAATGCTGCTGTCATCAATTGCAAAATTAACGCTCAGATCGTAATGCAACACATCCCACCAGGCACGGCCCGGCCCATAAGTGCCGCGCAAAGAATCAGCGCGTGTGTAGCCCTGCTTCTGCGAAACAGCGGTGTGACCCAACATCAAAAAAAATACAAGCGGCAGAAAATTTGAAATTCTAAAATCCATACGCAGCTAAAGTACAATGATTTTGCAAAACCGGGAAGACCTTCAAAAAGTACAAGCGGAGAGACATAGTTGATAATCTAAACTATTTTTAACAGATGTGTATATCATAAAAAAAACGATTTGCCTAAATTTAAAAACTGCCCCAGTAGGCGTTCTATGTTCAAACTTTCCTCATACCTCCCTTTTTTTGTTCTCTGTCTGAGCGCGGGCTCCGGCAAAAGCCAGGTTAAAATAAGCGGACTCATCAGCGATCCTGTGGAAGGGCCGCTTCCGGGGGCCACCATCAAAGTCATGAAAATCGACTCCTCGTTTGTAAGCGGCGCTCAAAGTAATGGGGAGGGTCAATTTACCTTCAGCCTCAGCGCCAACGCCAGGTACATACTCCAGATATCGGCCATCAGTTACAAAAACATTTACAGAAACATTGAAGTAAAAGACGAAGATCTTGTTCTGCCACCCATCAACATGAAGGAAGATGCACGACTGCTTTCGGAAGTGGAAATAAAAACCCTGCAGATGCGTGGCGAACAAAAAGGCGATACCACGCAGTTTAATGCAGATGCCTATAAAACCAATCCGGATGCCAATGCGGAAGACCTTATTAAAAAAATGCCGGGTGTAAGTTCAGACAACGAAGGTTTAAAGGTAAATGGCGAAGCGGTACAAAGGGTACTTGTGGATGGCAAACCTTTTTTCGGAGACGATCCCAACGCAGCCTTAAAGAACCTGCCGGCTGAAATCATCGATAAAGTGGAAGTATTTGACAAACAAAGCGACCAGGCACAGTTTACCGGATTCAGCGATGACAACCAGCAGAAAACAATCAACATTGTCACAAAAAAAGGCAAGAACAAAGGTCAGTTCGGGCGCGTCTACGCCGGTGCGGGCACCGATGAAGATCCGAATGCACGGTACAACGCCGGGGCCAGCATCAATACCTTCAGCGATAAACGAAGACTGAGTGTATTGCTGCTTAGCAACAATGTGAATCAGCAGAATTTCAGCAGTGCTGACATTACGGGCGCGATGGGCACTTCGGGCGGTGGTCGCGGTTCACGGCGGGCGAATGAAAGCCTGATGACCGGCGGACAAAACGGCATCAGCACCACCAATGCGGTGGGCCTCAACTACAGTGATGAATGGGGTAAAAATATAAAAGCATCCGGCAGTTACTTTTTTAATCAGAGTGAAAACCAAAGCGCTTCCAACATTACACAAAGTTATTTCACCGAAAACAGGTTGCTTTATAAACAAAACAGTGAATCGCGCAATACCAACCAAAATCACCGTTTAAATTTCAGGCTGGAATATGACATCGACTCGGCCAATAAAATAACATTTGTACCCTCGCTGAGCCTGCAGGACAATGTTTCGCGCAGCCTGCTCAGCGGCAACAACACAATTCTTGATAACATCTTTCTAAGTAGCACCTCTACCCGTTCGCAGGCGAACAACCTGGGTTATGATCTTTCGAACTCCCTGTTGTACCAGCACAAATTCAGAAAAAAAGGACGCACCATTTCGCTTAATCTCAGCAACCAGCTGAATGAGCGCAATAACAATGGCGATTACCAGTCGGTGAATGTTTTCAGCGACAGTACAGCAGGCGGTCTCGACCAGGTATACCGGTTGTATTCGAATACCAAAAAATATTCCGGGAACCTTTCCTATACCGAACCGCTTGGAAAGTCATCGCAACTGCAGGTCAGCTACCTGCCTTCCTATTCCGAAGGGCTTTCAGATAAAAGAACAAATGATTTTGATAATGTCAGCAACGATTACATCAACTTTAATCCCAATCTTTCCAACAAATACAACAACGTTTACATTACGCAGCGTGGCGGACTCAGTTACAAATACCAGAAAGAAAAACTGAACCTGAGCCTGGGTGCCGATGTTCAGGAATCGAGTCTGACAGGCAGTCAGGAATTTCCGCTGGCATTCGACCTTCAGCAAAATTTCAGAAATGTGCTGCCCAACGCGCGCATGAACTATAAGTTCAGCAAAACCCGTAACCTCCGCGTTAACTATCGCTCTTCAACCGACATTCCCAACATCACCCAACTTCAGAATGTGATCGACATCTCCAATCCCCTGCAGGTACGTTCGGGTAATGCGGAGTTAAAACAAAGTTTCCAGAACAATCTGTTTATCCGCTACGGAGGTTTTGACACAAAAACATCGCGCAACATCATGTTATTTGTAAATGGCGGCATTACCGACAATTACATCAGCAATGCCACCTATATTCTCCGCAATGACACAGTGATCCAGGGACTACTCATCAAATCAGGAAGTCAGTTAAGCAAACCTGTGAATGTTGATGGTTACCGGAGCGCGCGGGCGTTTTTTGTGTACGGATTTCCGCTCACCAAAATTAAAAGTAATGTTAACCTGAACACGGGTCTTAACTATAACCGTACGCCGGCCATTATCAACAATGTGTTTAACTACTCAAACAATTATGCTACCAGTGCCGGTATTTTTATCGGCAGCAACATCAGCGAAAAGATCGATTTCTCATTGGGTTATAACGCCAATTACACCATTGTAAAAAACACTGAACAGAAAAGATCCGACAACAACTTTTTTACACACAGCACCTCCTTTAAATTTAACTGGTTATTTCTGAAAGGTTTTGTGCTGAACACAGACATCAATTATAACCGCTACCTGGGCCTGAGCCAGAGTTTTAACCAGGAATATTTTTTATGGAACGCGTCATTCGGTTATAAATTCCTCAAGAACAAATCGCTGGAAGCCAGAGTCTCGGTATTTGACATCCTCAACCAGAACCGCAGCATAGGAAGAACCGTTACCGGCGCTTACACCGAAGATTACAACACGATGGTATTGCGCCGCTATGCCCTGTTTACACTCAGCTACACGCTGAGAAATTTTAAAGGCGGAACACCTCCCAAAACTGAAGAAAATGCGGACTCTCCCGGAGGCAGACCACCCGTGATGAACAGGCCTCACTAACCAGGCCGCCGTGAAAAGATCATTCAATGATCACCCTGCGAAAAGTAATGTTGAGTCGCGGCAGAAGAACCGATTTTGACTTTGGCAGCGCATGCTCCCAATAGCGCTGGCTCTCACCATTCATGACGATGAGACTTCCGGAAGCAGGACTTAAAGTGAGGCGCTCTTTTTTCCCGGAGTAAGTCCGGAGCTGAAATTTCCGAATGGCTCCCAGACTGACAGAAGCGATCACGGGCTGTGGTCCCAGCACCTTTTCGTTATCGCGGTGCCAGCCCATGCTGTCGTTGCCATTCCGGTAAAAATTAAGCAAAGCCGTGTTAAATGTTGTAGCTGAAAAGAGTTCTGCTCTGCTTTTTATGAGCAACAATTCCGGTGTCCATTCCTGCGCATCCAGGCTAATGCCTGAATATCCATATTTAACACCTTTATCCGCAAAAGCAGCCGTCAACCGCGGCTGCATCACTGACTTTCCGAAAATTTTAATGGCCTGCTGCTGCCAGTGCATACCAGCCAGGAGTTGCCCATAAAAAAAGGCGCTTTCGTCTGCCGATAAAAAATCCTGAAAATAAAATAAACCACCGTGGTGTGGTAAAAGATTGCCGGATTGAGAAGTGTGAGCGGAAGAAGACAATTATTTATTTTTTAAATAGTCCCCATTCGTCTTCAATGTCATCGTCCATGTTCCTGATCTCTGCCGCCCACTCAATGAACAGCTCTCTGAACTTTTCCATTTCTTCGCGAAACGCCTTTACATATTTGGGATCAAAAGTTTTCAGATTGGTGAGCATGTGGTTGGATAAACGAAGGTATTCTGCATGGTCTCTGATGATGGCGGCTTTTTGCATGCTGATCAGGTACGAATCGCTCCGCAGTCCGGACGCCAGTTTGGCCATGATGATGGCTGCGGATTCGCGCAGCGTGGCACCGAACATGTCACGTGTGCTGTCTTCGCTGGCAGTGTCCAGTAAAACATCAATCATGTCCATGATCTCCCCTGCCTGAACATTCAGGGGATGTGACTCAATGCGAAAGTCTTCTTCCTCTTCCCTGCGCTCCAGTTCTCTCTGCTCCTCCTCCGACAGTTCGTCGTCTTCCTCAAAAAAATCATCATCGTCGATCATCTTATCCATTTTTAATAAAACTAATTTACGGATTTGTGAGCAAATTAAAACTTCCTGATGCCATCACTTTACCATTAACCTGAATTTCGAGCAGGTGTTTGCCTGCATGGTGTTTACGGGTTGTAAAATCTTTGATGACCTGCTTTTTTGAAACCAGCAATGTTTGTCGCGGCGAAAGATCCAGCTCCTTTAACTTAAACACTTTTGCCGAAAGTGCACCAGAAGATTTTTTGTAATGCACAATGTAATCCACCGCGAGTTTCTGAGTTTTATTGGATCCGGATGTGATTAAAAACTCAAAATTAAGCGAGTCTCCCAGTTTTACCTGCGGCGGACTGATCTTCAGTTTTTCAACACTCACCTTCACATTGGTTTTAAAATTAAAAAGTCCCAGCGCACCCGGGTGACCACTTTTGATAAGACTGCGGCTGCCATGGCGGATGATCCATGCGGTGTGAGGATCGCCCTGGTTCCATTTGCCAACGGTACTCAGCATGTATTCCGGATGTTCTTTGGCGATATCGTTCAGGTGATTGGCCACAGACTTTTTTACATACAGTTCTTTGTCTGATTTCAACGCGTTTAAAATAGGTGTGGTCAGACCTGGATCATCTATCACCTGCTGCAACTTAAACGACCAGGGCAAACGCGGCCTGCTGCCTTCGGATGCCAGGCGCCTCACGTGCACATTCGTATCTGTAGCCCAGGTTTTCATCACGTGAATGGCTCTTTCGAAATCAGCACGCAGAAATTCGCGGACGGCGAATTCAGATGATCCGAAACTTGTAAAATATTTCAGCGCGTCCATGGAAACATCAAAATGCTGTTTGCCGTAAAGACCCACAAAATCAGGAAACACAAGGCTTGTGTAACCTCTCGGCATTTTTGGTGCCACCTGCTTCAGGATCTTCATTGATTTTTTAAAATCAGGAGGAAGATGCAATTGCAGTGTTTCTGAAGCCCTTCGCATTCTCTGGTTAAGAGAAAGACCGGTCAGATCGTGAGTGGCAAATTCTAAAAAACCTTTTCTGTCAATTTTCAGTTCCGTACCGAGCACAGCTGCCAGCTTTTCGAAATAAGCCTGGTTAAACATTTCCTTTAAAGGTTCCATACAACAAAATTAATTAAAAGGATTTATGATCTTTTTCTTAATGACCGCCGTACCATCAGGTAATCAAGATAAAAAAGTACTTTAACGGAAATAGAATTGTTCTGGCCTGCACTGAGCGAAGTTCTGAAATTGGAATAATAGTCCGGCACAATCTGGCCATCGCTGCGGATGGCCGCGCTTTTCCACACCACATTGAGTTCGCTGCCCGGCGCAAACTGCCAGAAATAAACCATGTCGATGTTAAACGCGTTAAAGTTAACGTCATGGTGTTTGCCGTATTTATATGAATTAAGATAACCGTCGTTCATTAATTCATAATACTCGCTGTACAGCGCTTTTGACCAGTAATGGCGCAGGCGAAAAGAAAGCGACATTTTATTACTGAATTTATAAACGCCGGAAAAAACATTGTTGATGGTGGTAATATTGCGGCGACCGAAAGTGATTATATTTTCCTGCCCGCTGTAATTCACAAAACCGATGTCATCGTGTTTGTACTCCCGCGAAATTTCATAGATAAAAGACAGACTGTTATTAACCCGGAAACGCGGAGAAATGCCGATCTCAATTACTTCGCGGGCATTTTCATGAAATATCCGCCGGTTCCCGAACACATCCAACGCAAATGGTTTACGGTAATCACTTGAAACAAATCCGCCCAGATTATAATTCACAGGATAGGTGTAAAATCTGCCCGCAACGCGGGGTTCATAATAATCATAGGTGATCACCGGTTCCAGACCATAATTAATACCCCAGGTGATGAATTTTTTCGTGAATGTGGTTACATTTTCGCCGTAGATCCCGAAATTCCAGAAAGCCGAGGGATTAAACATCCGCTGATAAATAACCGTAACATTGTTGTACATGTTATTCAATTTCCAGAAAGGTTTGTAAACGTTGTATATCAGCGTGACACCGGTTTCCACATTGTTACCCAGCAAAAGTATGCCCATGTCGTTGGGATTGTAACGGTCGCTTTTTACCCGTCCAAAGGCGGTCCACCTGAAATTACCGCCAGATTTACCAAAGTCCAGATCAGCGCTGTAACCCCGATCTGGCTTATCAAATGATGTAAAAAAACGCTGCGACAGATTAAATGAACTGCCCACAGAATACATGTTTTTTTTATCGTTGACGCGCGTCTGCAGACCGGTGACATTGGCGTCGTAATGATTTCCCTCTCTCAGTACGTTAGTATTCACAAGGCTGATAAAGGAGTTGTTTTTCAGCGACTGGTCCAGAACGAGGATGTTGTAATTACTAAGCGGTGAGGTGAGCAGACTTCTCTGCTGCCCTTCGTCATTCTCAATGGTCGCGTAGGTTTCACCCGATACGGCATTAAACAAACCAATACCGAGTTTGCGTGGCGTTCGACCCGAAAGTTTGGTGGCATTGATCAGCCGTGTTTGTGATGGATTGCGCAGCACGCGCTCGCCCGGCTGGAGCGTAGCATACGGTTTAAAATAATCGATGGGCTGCCCTCCCACCCGCCTCGAATAAAACAATCCTCCCTTATTAAAAAGTTCTGTGCCTTCTGTAAAAAAAGGACGTCTCTCCTGGAACTGAACTTCAAACGGCGAAAGATTGAGTACCTGATTGTCACTCTGCACCTGGCTGAAGTCAGGCACCAGCGTCATGTCGAGCGTAAACGCATCGTTGATACCGTATTTGATGTCCATTCCCCCGCTCACGTTGTAGTTCAGGTTATTCACCGCAGGATCGTTATATGGATAATGTTCTGCAAAACCCGCGATGTAAGGCGTGAGCGACAATCGCAACGGAGGTTTTACATTGCTGATGCCGTAAAGGTCGCCGCACTGCCTCACAAAAGCGCCAAGCCTCGGATCAACAGGGTTCCAGAAACTGGTTTCACGCAAACGCCGGATCTTCCTGATGATGTTGAGACCCAAGGACTGTATGTCTTTTTTGGAAAAACGGATCGCGGAATATGGGATCTCCATCTCTACTATCCATCCTTCAGGATCGGTTTTTACACTGCTTCTCCACACGGCATTCCATTCAAAATCCTCACCTTCGCTGCTGAACCGGGCATCTATCTGCGTTCCCGCGGCAGTAACATAAAAACCAAAAGCATTGATGTCGTCGTTGTAGGTATCCAGCAAAACCCCAAAAAGATCCGCATTCGCTTCATTGTCGCGTGTGCTTAACTCTCTCAGCACGCTGTCGGCTGACACATCGTACAACTTTGCGCCGATGTACAAAGCATCATCGTCGTAAACAAATCTTACATCGGAGCGCTGCGCAGAAAGTTTGCCCGGATGAAGCTCACGCTGGATAAAATCATTTGCCGGTAAGGCGTTAGCCCAGCAGGAATCACTTAAGTCTGCATCGATGCGCGGTGCCTGTGCTATGCGCGTAGCAAACACCGACCTGGTTTGCTGTGCCAGTCCGGTTATCATCATAAAAAGCAGGCTTATGCAGAAAAAAAAAGGCCTCATTGGAGCGCCCCTAAAGTTCAGTAAAAAACAGATACCGGCTTTCCCCCTATTTGGGTGAAAGCCGGATTTAAAAGGAAATTTTTACACAGTCATTCTGCGTTTGTTCATAACATACGACAATGCAAGTATGGTCAGAAACACAAGCGGCGCTACAAAGGGCGTGCTGGTTGCAAGATGAATGACCACTGCGCCCAGGAGCACGAAGGTAAATCCGGCATAAGCCCATTCCTTCACTGTTGGGAACCAGGGATTGATAAGCGCCAGCGCGCCGAGAAATTTTGCTACACCCAGAAAAGTGACAAGGCCAATGGGAAATCCTATCGTTTTAAAATTGTTCATCAGTTCTTCAGAACGGGTGAGGTACATTATTCCGGAGAATAAAAAAGCTGCCGATAATAATCCTGTTAACGACCAGTACACAATTGTTGATTTTTTCATGATTATATTTTTCGGTAAAATTAGTCCGGCTGCCATACTTTTAGCAGCAGGTATCACCAGGGATACCGGTATACAATATAATATCGGTATACAAAATGATACCGGGTAGAGTCAAGAGATCAAATACCTTAAATTTGTAAGATGGGTTTAAAAGACGATAAGCGAAAATGTCCCGAGCATTTATCGAGCGACCAGTGCACGCGCACCTTGCTGCCGGTAAAAGACGCGCTTGATGTGATCAACGGCAAATGGAAACTGCCCATCATCATCGCGCTCACCTTTGGTAAAAAACGTTTCAAACAAATGCAGCGCGAAATTCCGGGCATTACACCCAAAATGCTGTCGAAAGAATTAAAAGAACTGGAGTTAAATGAACTCGCCGAACGGCATGTGTACGACACTGTGCCCGTGAGCATCGAGTACGAGTTAACGGCTTACGGACGCACGCTTAAACCGCTGATTGCCGAGCTGCACGACTGGGGAACCAAACACAGAAAAAGAATTATTTCGGGATTAAAAACAAAAAATAAATCACGCGCATGAAAATAGAAATCTGGTCGGATGTAATGTGTCCGTTCTGTTATATCGGGAAAAGGAAACTTGAAGCGGCACTTGAACAATTTGAAGGCAAAGAAAAAATCGAGGTGGAATGGAAAAGTTTCCAGCTGAATCCGGCGCTGAAGACTGATCCTGAAAAAAACACGCTGCAGCACCTGGCAGAAAGCAAGGGCTGGACGCTTGATTACACAAAAAACGTCACCGAGCATGTGAGTAACATGGCAAAAGAGGTGGGACTTGATTATAATTTTGAAAAAGCTGTAGTGGCCAATTCGTTCGACGCGCACCGGTTTGTTCAATATGCTAAAACTCTGGGCAAAGGCGATGCTGCAGAGGAGGTTTTGTTCAGGGCCTATTTCACTGAAGGCAAAAATACCGCAGATCACATGGTACTCGTTAATCTGGGCACTCAAATCGGACTGGATGCCGCTGAACTGAAGAAAGTACTCGCGGGGAGTGATTTCAGTGCGGAGGTGCGGCACGACATTGAAGAATCGCGGGTCCTCGGCGTGAATGGAGTGCCTTTTTTTGTGATAGACCGAAAATATGCGATCTCAGGCGCACAACCCGTTGAAACCTTTCTTTCGGCGCTGAAAAAGGCTTCGGGTGATTAGATCACTGGCGCCTTTGTGTGCCAAAATACAGATCGTCTTTTTCGCCATCTCCGTCACTGTCTTCAAGACCTCTGAATTCGGCCATGTTGCCGTTGATCTTCAGCTGGTAACTGTAACGGGGACCCTTTGCAGGGAAAGTGTCGGTCATAAAGAGACTGTCGCCCTGCAAGGTCCATACCCCGGCAGGATCGTACACCACGCTGTCGTTCAGATTGGCATGCACTGAATGGTAAGTCCCATCGGCATTGTAAAAAGTGCGGATGGGTCTGATGTTCATGCGTGATTCCCAGTTTTTTTCATCTACCTCAAACACTTTTACCGAATCTTTACCGCCGATCCTGTTCATTTCGATGCGCAGGGTTACATTGCGCCACTCACCTACCAGTTGTTCAGCATTTACTGAAGGAGTTTTGGGTTCAGGATCATTACAGCCAAAAAAAAGAATGGCCGCGCAGGCCAGCAAAATTTTATTCATGCACGAATATAAAAAATTTTACCTGGTATAATATTTACTGTTCTGTTGTATAACCTTTTAATTACAAGCACATGAAAAAATCATCATCAGCTACCTGGCATGGTTCGGGTAAAGAAGGATACGGCAAGCTCAGTTCGCAAAGCCAGGCGCTTCAGAATGTGCCCTACAAATTCGCCACACGTTTTGGCGATGAAAAAGGCACCAACCCTGAGGAACTGATTGCCGCGGCGCATGCCGGTTGTTTTACCATGAAACTCAGTTTTGTTTTAACGGAGGCTGGTCATACACCGGAAGTGATCAAGACCAATTGCAGCATCACGCTTGAAGATGGAAAAATCAGCGGCTCACTTCTTGATGTCCACGCCAAAGTCCCCGGCCTGCGTGCTTCTGATTTTGAAAAACATGCGGAAGAAGCCAAAAAAAACTGTCCTGTTTCGCTTGCCCTCAACATTCCGATAGAACTCAAGGCCAGCCTGATTGATGAAACTTCAGACATTAACCACGAAATACAAAAAACGGAAGTATGAAAACAACGAGAAACACCACCAACAAACAGAGCAAACAAGGTAATTCAAACAAATCGAGACCCGAAATCCGCGACGACATGGATAGCAGGGAACGAAAAGAGGAAGGCTTTAAAGGGCCGGCCAAAAAAGCAGCAAAAAAGAAAAAATAATAAGAACGAAAATAAAAAAGCTGTCCCCCCGGGACGGCTTTTTTTATGTAGTAATGGCGGGATTGTTTTTGTAGAAATAAAACCTCATAAAAAAACCGGACCCGGTACCTGCATATCATCAGGTGCCCGGGTCCGGCAAATGTCGTTTAATAAAAAGCTTAGTGTTTGTGAACAGAATGTTTGTCGGCAGACACTTCACCTTCTTCGTACCTGCGGAAATACTGCATGTTAATAAAACCACAGATGATGCTGATGGCTGAACCTTCGAAAAGCACAATAACAGCGGGAATAGAACGCAGGGATTCAGGTGCATGCTGATTAAACAATTCGGTGACCTGAACGTCGAACTGGGAATAAACAGTAAGGAAGATGCAGAAAAGGACAAACGAAAACACACCGGTTAAAAAAGCGGTGAGAAACACCGTTAAAAAAGGCACGTAATGACCGCTCTGGTGCACCCATCTTTTGATCCCGAAAAATGTAACTAAAAACAGCACCACGTAGTTGACTGCTCTGAGTCCTGTAACTTCTGCGAGGCCAGCCGCCTTCATGATGAGGAAAAACACAATGTAAAAAACGGCACAGAGTGCGCCCCAGATTACAAGACTTGATCTTACTTTTGCCAATGGTATTCTTGCGGGTTCTAACATAATTTTAAATTTTTGATAAAAGGGTGTCGAAAAATTTGTGCCAGTGTTACTCGCCCTCAATCGTATTGACCTAAAAACACAGCGCGCTGATTCTGATAAAATATCTATCTTTATGAAAGCCCTTTCTAAAACCACGAATATGAGTCCAAAAGAAAATCTTTATTATGCTATCGGGGAACTGGCTTACGCCATTGCCAGATCTGACGGAAAGGTTCAACCG
The DNA here is from genome assembly GCA_964517305.1 of uncultured Akkermansia sp. Classification (GTDB taxonomy): domain Bacteria; phylum Bacteroidota; class Bacteroidia; order B-17B0; family Aurantibacillaceae; genus Aurantibacillus. The sequence goes on along the minus strand of CAZFCR010000034.1, from coordinate 527 downwards.
GCCGAAAGAAAAAAACTGCACGACATTCTGATTAAAAATCTGGGAAGGCAGGGAGAAACGGGTATTTCGGAGATCATTTTTACGCTGATGGACAAAAAAGAACACTTTGACAGCGAAACCACATATAATTGGGCCATCCAGGAGATCCGCACCAACAGCCATTACCTGAGTCCGCAGATGAAAACAAGTTTTCTTACCATCCTTGAACAGGTGGCGGAAGCTTTTCCACCGGTTTCGGTGGAGGAACAGGGCTACATCAACAGGTTTAAAAAAGACATAGCCCCGCTTGAAGGAGATCCTATCTTTTACAAAGACTGAGGACTACATGTTCTCGTAATATTCATCCACAGGATCTTCCATTTTTCTGAAAGGCGCCTTATGGTGTTTTACACGCTGGCTGATGTTAAGCAAGCCGTCCCGGCTGCCGCAGGACAGCCATAGCAGTTTGAGTTTTTTCACGGCCTCGGGATCGCGGATGAGTTCGGCGGGCGACTTCGTGTTCGGCGCGGAGGAGAAGCCGCCCACCC
>CAZFCR010000033.1:0-14565 GCA_964517305.1 uncultured Akkermansia sp. | reverse complement strand
GATAAAGTTTTACCGTTTCGAGCTCATCCTTTATAGAGATCAACTCTTCTTTGCTCAGATCAAGGATATTCCGCATCAGTTTCGAAAACTTCACCAGGTATTTATTGGCCAGTTCTTTTTCGTTGGTTAACACATAATGCTGAATGGAGTTGATGGCATTAAAGATAAAATGGGGGTTCATCTGGCTGCGCAGGGCTTTCATTTCGGTCTGCACCAGTTGCTGCTGAAGCAAACTTTTTTCATGTTCGCGCCGGCGGATATTTTTTACCCTTGCCCTGAAAACGAGCATACAAAATATGATCGTCAGCAACAAAATCGCCGGCAGATACCAGTAAGTCAATAATAGTCTGAGCCCCTGATCGGGATCGGTTAGTGTTTTTACAAAAAAAACGGGCGTAATAAAAAACTGCCTGGGGACTTTCACCCGCGGCTGGTGAATTTTGTCCTGTTGGGAGGATATCTCTGAATAAATAAAAGATTTTGCCCGACCATTGCCAGTTCTGGCATTCAGTCCGGTAAGTCCATTCAGGGCCAGGAGCATCAGAAAAAATCTCAGGTTACAGATCACTTTAACGTTTATAAAACTAAGCAAATTTCCCAAAATTCACACAACAGGATTCAACAAATTCTTGCATGAAGAGCGCTTAAAACAAGGCCCTGATATTGGCGATATCTGGTGTGACTGATAACAAACGCCTGAATGGCAGTTTGGTTACGTGTAAAAAAACGGAAGTCAGCACGATGAACATCAGCAGATATGAAATTCCGGCTGTGATTGCTGCGCCTTCAACACCCGCGTAATTCACCAACAGCGGACCAACAAGAGCAGTGTGCAGAAAACCCGGCAGGTAACACAGTGCGACAAGCCGTTGCTGACCCGTAGCGGCAAGATATGCAGCCATGAGTGAAAAAAAACTTACCAGAACTATGCCTGGTGCATACAACAGCATCAATGAACGCACATCATAAAACGGCTGCCCCAATACCAGGACAAAAAAAGAACCGGGAATACAAAACACGAGGAGCGCAAAAAAAACCGTCACCAGGGTGGATACTTTGGCGAGACTCAGGGTAAGTGAGGCCGCTTCTAACCTGTTCTGGTGATTGGCTGCTTTACTGATGAGCACGGGCGCAATGCCGGCGGCGAAAAGCAACACCGACTCCATGAGAGCGGAAGCTGCCGAATAAATTCCAACCTGGGCCACATCGGGCAAAAGGTAATACGTGAATCGGTTTGCAAAAACAAACATGAGTGCCGACAACTGAAAATACAATCCGTTAACCAATAAGGATTTTAGCGAAAAAACGTTGCTGCGAACGGATTGACGGTAGAGTTTTAAAACAAAAAAAGAAGAAACCACCCATGAAACAGTAAACGAAAAAAACAAAGGGTACAGGTACGACTTGAAGGTGAACACATGGAGGGAAAAATTAAAGAAAAAAATACCGGCGAGCAATAATGCGGGTTGCATAAAACTTAATAGGCTGAAGAGTTTTACCTGTTGTTTTCCAAGCAGCAGCACACAGTTAAAAGTATGAAGGATAACAAGCAGAGATACAACGAAACCCGCCAGCTCGTACCCCGGTAGTGTTAATCTGCTAAAAACAAAAATGATGTTGAGTAAGAGGCAGCATACCAGTGTGTAAATGATGCCTGCCGCTACCAGTTTGCGGAAATCGAAACGCGGCAAATAATGAACGATGCTGTAACCCGTAAATATTTCGTTAATGGCCTGAAATACCACAATGTTCAGCAGAAAAATGCTGATTTCTCCGCGGGTGCTGACTCCGAGGTACCGTGCAGAAAAAATAAGAACAAGAAAATTAATAAGGGCAACCAGGCCGCGTGTAATTAAATTTCTTATGATGTTTTTGAGCATTAAAAACCGTTGGGCTGGTTTTTACCAGATAAATTCGATCTGCTGGTTGATGTCTGGGTGAAGGCTTTTTGCCACCGGACAGGTAAGCGCCGCGTTTTCATACATTTTTTGCTCTTTCCCTGAGAAGCCGTTTTTCGGAAAAGTAACGCGTACATGCACTTCGGAGATGCGGCGCGGGTCGGAGACCATCACTTTTACGACTTCTGCCTTTGTTCCCTCTATGGAGGTCATGCCTTCCCGGTTAGCCAAAATACCCATGATGGATAACATACAACTGGCCAGCGATGTGGCTACGAGATCGGTAGGGGAAAAAGCCTCCCCTTTACCGTGATTATCCTTTGGAGCGTCGGTTATAATTTTAGTGCCCGACTGTATGTGAATGGCCTCGGTTCTAAGGCCTCCGGTGTATTCAACTGAACTTGTTATCATTCCCTAAATGTTTTCACAAAAATAGGATAATAGGCCGTATTATGTTAATTTTGCTATAATGTCGTCCTCGGTCCGTTTAGCGATTATATGCCTGTTTCTAAGCACGTTCGCGAATGCTCAGGAACCTGTTATGGGAGGCGGCTATGAAAACGGCACCAATCTCAACGTATTATACCGTAATGAAATGAGCGGCAGGCTCTTTGCCACAACGCGCGGTTTCGGCATTGGTTTCAGGCAGGGTAAACACGTTACCGCCAAAAGTCGTTCGTTTTACGAGATCGATCTGCAAACCCTCAAACATCCCAAAGAAGTTAAAAGAACAGGAGATGCGCCTACCAAACGCCGCTATGTTTACGGAAAAGTAAACAGTGTGATGTTGCTGAGAGGATCGGTAGGACTTCAGAATGTTATTTTCCGGAAAGGTGATCACAAGGCTGTGGAAGTGCGTTACGCCTACTCTTTGGGTCCGGTACTGGGATTTGCAAAACCTTATTATGTGCAGGTGTTTAAAGGCTCACCGGTATTCGGACGCAGCGAAACCACGATGATCAAATACGACGCGGAAAATTTCAGTCAGGACAGTGGCGAAGTGGTTGGCAGAGGCGGTTTTTTAAAAGGCCTTGCAGAAACAAAAATTTATCCCGGTATCAACGCGAAGTTTAACCTCAGTTTTGAATATGCACCCTACAGCAATCTGATAAGAGCAATAGACACGGGCATTTCAATCGATTATTTTCCAAAAGCACTGCCTATCATGGCGCGTAATCCCGCCGAAAACCTTATTGTAACCCTTCAGGTGGGTTTTGTTTTCGGCAGAAAATGGTTTTAGGTATATGGAATTGATCAGCGAAGAAATTAAGAAAGTGAAAAAGCCTGACTGGCTGCGTGTAAAATTGCCCACCGGTGAAGAATACGTTAAAGTCAGGAAAATCGTTAGCACCCATAAACTGCACACCATCTGTGAGAGCGGCAACTGCCCGAACATGGGTGAATGTTGGGGCGCGGGCACGGCCACTTTTATGATCCTTGGAAACATCTGTACGCGCAGTTGCGGTTTTTGCGCTGTGGCCACCGGTAAACCCAAGCCTGCAGACTGGGATGAACCCAAACGCATTGCCAATTCAGTTAAACTGATGGGTGTAAAACACTGCGTGATCACCAGTGTTGACAGAGACGATCTGAAAGACGGCGGTTCCATCATCTGGGCGGAAACCATTAAAGAGATCCGCGCCATCAGTCCGGAAACTAAATTCGAATGCCTGATCCCCGATTTCGCCGGCAAATGGGAAAACCTTCAGCGCATCATTGATGTTCAGCCCGACATTGTATCGCACAACATTGAAACCGTAAGGCGTTTAACAGCCCAGGTGCGCATCCAGGCAAAATACGACCGCAGTCTGGAAGTTTTAAAAAGGCTGGATGAGGCAGGTGTAAAAACCAAATGTGGTTTGATGGTTGGACTTGGAGAAACAGACGCCGAGATTTTTGAAACCATTGATGATCTTGCCGACGTTAAATGCGATGTACTTACCATAGGACAGTACCTGCAGCCAACACCTAAACACCTTCCAGTGGCAAGGTTCGTGCATCCTGACGACTTTAAACGTTACAAAGAATACGCATTAAACAAAGGTTTCAGATTTGTTGAAAGCGGTCCGCTTGTGCGCTCCTCCTATCACGCAGAAAAACACATTTTTTAGTGGCGAAAACGATCACCTATAGTCTGGTTATCGTTATCATTTTTTTATTTAGTTGCTGTGCCCCTAGCCGGTATGTAAAACCACTTACCCATCAACAGCATGCGGCTTCTTTTTCATTTGGCGGACCTCTTATTCAGTATGGCGGTGCAGCGATCCCGATTCCCTTTAGCACGCTTGGTTATGCTTACGGTTTTCATAGCTCTTCGACTGGATACGCTCACCTTCACACCACCAGTTTGTTGTTCGGGAATCTTCAGGGAGACATTGGTACCAGTGTTCTTCTGACAGACCGCGATAAAAAATTTGGTTGTTCCGTGAGCCCGGCCCTGCAAATAGCTCTGAGGCCCGGTGAAAAAAACAGTGCAAGAATATGGCCCTCAGCCGATGTGAATGCCTTTTTCAACCTGGGAGATAAAGGCAGTTTTTTATACACCGGCGTTAACACCTGGATTGAAATCGCCAATCAACGTGCGCACGGTGAGCCTCAGACGCGGAACCTCATCCCCAATCTCCACATTGGATTCCAAAAAGTGAACAGGAAATTTGATCACCAGTTTGAACTAAAATACCTGGGTCTCGGAATCCCGAATTTACCCGGGGTTGTCAGCTACATAGGAATCAACCAGCGCGGTAGCTTTGGATTGTATTATTCACTCATCAAAAAATTCTGATGCGTGCCATTCTGATAGCCAGCCTGATTTTTATTTGCTCTTGTATGAAGCTGGATTCTAATCTTTACAACCTGAGCGATCAAATAAAAGAATACAAACTCGACGCTTATTCGGGAGAGCAGGATTTTATTCTTGATGAAAATTATCTGATTCCCGACAGTCTGATCACGCCGTTGGACCTTGCCTCTAAAAAAGATTCAGAAGATCAGCCGGTTACCATCAAAGCAATTTACATCGGTGATCTGAAAAAGATCGATAGCGATACCGTGATCCTATATTGTCACGGCAACAAATGGCACATGGACTTTTACTGGCAGCGTGCCAAGTTACTTGCCCATGTGAATGGCAAAAACCGTTATGGTGTAATGCTGTTTGATTACCGCGGTTACGGTTTGAGTGAAGGTAATCCGGATGAAGAGGGCATCTACGCTGACACCGAAGCCTGCCTGGCCTGGCTGAAACAGCAAGGTTTAAGCAATGACCGCCTGATCGTCTATGGCTTCAGTCTTGGAAGTGCGCCAGCCTGCGAAATAAGTGCCGCGGGAAAAAATCTTCAACCCTTTAAATTAATTCTGGAGGCTCCCTTCGCGAGCGCAGAAGTAATGGTTCAGGATGCTTCGCAACTGAACATGCCAGCCAGCTATTTCACAGACCTGAAGATCAACAATGCCGATAAAATAGAAACCGTGGAACAGCCGCTGATGTGGCTTCACGGCACGAATGATAATTTCCTGAATTACAAAACGCATGGCGAAACGGTGTACCGTCACCACAAGGGCGTGTATCGTCAATCGTATCTCGTTGAAGGCGCAGATCACGGGGAAGTACCTGCAAAGGCAGGATTCGCCATTTATCTTGATGAAATAGGAAAATTTATAAGACGGAAATAACTCCTCAGATGATGCCGATGTGATTCAGCTTCAGCCAACCCTCGTTGCCATTATCGAGTTTGATCAGCACCCAATCGCCGTTCTGTTCCACGACCCTGATCTTTGTGCCTTCGTGCAGTGTAAATTTCGGACTTGCTGATAAGGTAGGTTCATTCACCACTTTTATCTCTTTTGATAGAATGATGGCGAACTTGTTTTCATTTCTCGCTTTTAAAGCTGAGTAGCCCAGGAAATAAGAAAGAATAAAGATGATGAAAAATACCGCTGAAGACAGAAGTGTAATTCGTTTGACCCGCAACACAGGGGAACTCACAAACAGGTAAAACAATATTGCGGCAAGAAACACTGCACCAATGCTGATCCAGGCCCAGGCAAAGGTAGAGAAGGAAGAAAGCACATTGGTTTTAACCGCGCTGATAAAAAAATTCTCCTTCGCGTCGATCTTATCAATTGTTTTGGAAGACGCGATGCCCAGGTTGATCCTTACATCCTCGTCGCCGGGTTCAAGCTTGCGGGCGAGTTCGTAATAATAAATAGCACGCCCGAGTTCACTGTTACGGTAATAAGCATTGCCCAGGTTATAATATAATTCGTAAGAACGGTATCCTTCATTCACCAGCTTTTCGTAAGCCACAACAGCATCCTTGTATTTTTTTGAGTCATAGGCTTTTTCGGCCTGCCTTAAAAGATCGTTGGCGGAAAATTCCTGAATAAAAAGCAGGAACAAGAAGATGTACTTTAATTTTTTCATGACTTCTTATTTAGCTGTTGCTCAAGACCCGTTATTAAACCTGCTGTGTCACGGTACACACTTTGCAGGTCGCCACTCACCGCACCCGGCGCGTAACGCGCGTACTCACAGTTTCCAAGCGTTGAATCGAGTTTCACGCGCAAATTCTCATCTACCCCTTTTTTTGAAAGTGTCGACAGTATCCGTTCACGGGAAAGATCGGCTACCGGAATATTTAATTTAAAACTGAGGTAATTGTTGAGGGCGGTTAAAACCTCGCTATAAAATACATCTTTGTTATTGGCGTTCATCTGTTTTTCGGCATTCACCAGTTGTTTTTTAGCCATGCCTGCAGCCCGTCGCTCCTTTACAAGTACAAGATCACTGTTGTTACGCAGATAATTTCTTCTCATGAACAAAGACAGGAAGAGTCCGAGGATGGCCAGGAAGATCAAAACGATGTGGGTGGTTGAATTAAAAAATTCTGTGCTTGATTTAAGTAAAGGGAAATCGCCTTTTTTGATGTATCGGATGTCGTTCTCGGTTTCTTTCACCAGATTCTGCTGGGAATAAACTTCAGCTCCGGCGCTGTTGGGATCGGGAGGTAACACCTTAATTATAATTTCACCACCGGGCAATGTGATGTACTTTTTGGTCTCGACATTAAAAAAGCTGAAGTCGAGCTGGTCAAGTCTGAACTCGCCCTGCTCACGTGGAATAACGAGGTAATCAAAAGATTTGGAAGATCCCGCTTCATTCTGTTTAGGTTCGTATGTTTCAAAACTCTCAGGTAAATTCAATTTTGGAGGACTCAGCAACTTGATATTGCCTTTGCCCGAAATCGTCAGTTTCAAATTAAAGGCATCATTCGCTTTTAATTCTGTTCGACTGGTTTCGACGCGGTATGTAAAATAACCAACTGCGCCGCTGAAATTTTCAGGTTTTCCTTCCTCCGGCAGAGGCATTACCTCAACGACCTGAGCTCGGCTTTTCACCGTAACAGGGATGTCTTCGTATCCTGAAGCGCCAAAAAACTGTTCGAAGATATTCTTTGGTCCGGTCTTTGACTGACGCCTGATGACCGGCGTTACTTCAATCGGCTCTATGGTGACCCGGCCTGTTTTATTGGGAGTTGCAACGGTACGAAAAACCTCATGCGTATAATAATTGACACCATCGTAATTCTCCATCAATAATTGTCCTTTGGTTGGTGATTCCTGAGCCTGGGAATAAAATCCATTGTAGGCCGGAAGCGCGCTTTTCTGGTAACTTGTGATCTGGTGCCGCGAATACACTTTCTGAACGATGGTGACTTGTTCTCCGAGGTAACATTTGTTTTTGCTGACGGTAGTACGGATAAAAACATCTTCTCCGGTAATCTTATTGTTTTGTGTTTCGTTCTGGGGTGCTCCCTTCACCACTTCAACAGTAACGGCGGCTGCTTCGTAGCGCTGGTTGCCTGAATTAACATAGGCAGGTCCGATCGTGAATTTCCCTTCTTTTTTAGGAACCAGGTGGAAGGAAATGATCATCTGCTGACTCATCACCCCGTTAACGTATTGAACACTGCTGCTCTGGTTGGGTCCACTGATGACCTCAAAATCCTTGAATGAAGGCGGCGTATAGTTATTGGCGCCAACTGAAATAACAATAGCATATTCAAAGGGCATGCCCACCTGCACACGTTTGTTGCTAACCTGAGCGTACACACTTTGCGCTCCGGCATGCTGATGCAGTAAAAACGAAGAAAAAACAGTGAGCAGCCAATATTTCAGTCTCTGCATAGTCATGCAAGGTACACGATATTTACGATCAGCTTTTCTTATTAAATTAATTTAACTATTGAAGACCGGGCATTTACCAGTCCTTTTCAACCTGGCCCCTCGAAGCATCTTCCTGCTTTTGTTTACGTTTCTCCTGAAGTTTTTTCTCAGAATCCATCAGCGCTTTTAATAACTGTTCAGCCTGTTGTTTGTCCATCTGACTTTGCTGTTGTTTTTGCTCCTTTTTCTCCTGTTTCTGATCTTGCTGCTGCTGTTGCTGCTGGCTGGAACCCCCGCCCTTTTTTTCCTCTTTCGGGAGGTGTTTTAAAGCATAAGCCAGGTTGTATCGGGTTTCTTCATCTTTTGAATCAAACTTCAGAGATTTTTTGTACGCTTCAACCGCCTGCTTGTAATCTTTTTTCTGAAGGTAACAATTGCCTATGTTGTGCCAAGCCCTGTGAAGTGTATCTTTATCAGAAACAGAATTTGCAACCACAGCAAAATTTTCAGCCGCTTTATCAAGTATCAGATTGGAGAGTGAATCGCCAGTCATGTTAATATTACCCGGGATGCTCACCTTGCCTTCTTTCAGCAACATGGCGTTGCGGTAGAGCGCGTTTCCAAGGTTAAAGTTGGCCTTTCGGTTAGTTGGATTTAATTCAAGTGCGTGTGTGTAAGCCGCGGCCGATTCGCTGATCATTCCCGAATGAAATAATTTGTTGCCATAGTGAATGTATTTCGCGTCTTCCTGCGCCGATGCCATAGACACGACCGCAACACCAATGATAAAATATAAAGATCTACCTGACAGCATTTCCGAACAAATTAATTTTTTTAAACCACTCGCTTACGCGCTCGCTGATCATAAACTCAAGAAAAAAGAAAACAAGAGAAATGCCAAGGAACCATTGAAACTGGTCTTCATAATCGGTGTACATTTTGCTTTCAAGCTGCGCCTTGTCCAGTTCATCAATCTTATCGAGCACACGACCAAGGCCCATGTCGCTTTGACTTGCCTGCACGTAAACACCATTGGCTTTTGAGGAAATGCTTTTCAGCAGATCAGAATTTAACCTTGTAACGATGGTTTGTCCTGACCGGTCTTTGCGGTAACCCTTTACCACGCCCTGTTCAACAAGCGGGATGGGTACACCGTTGGCAGAGCCAATCCCGATGGTATTGATCATAATGCCTTTTTTTGCAGCTTCCTCTGCGGCTTCAATGGCTGCAGACTCGTGGTTCTCGCCATCGGTAATAAGAATGATCGCTCTGTTTTTGCCTTCATCGGAACTAAAAGACTGAGAGGCCTTGATGATGGCTTCGGCCAGGTTGGTTCCCTGAACAGGTACCATGCCAGGTCCGATAGAACCGAGAAACATTTTTGCCGCAGAATAATCGGTTGTGATAGGCAATTGAACATAGGCTTCGCCGGCAAAAATCACCAGTCCCAGCCTGTCGCCCTGAAGCATGTCCACCATTTTTTCGAGCGCGTATTTTGCCCTGGTGAGCCGGTTTGGACTCAGATCCTGAGCGAGCATGGAGTTACTCACATCGAGACAAACAATAATATCCGCGCCTTCTCTTTTTACTTCCGTGAGTTTGCTGCCCGTTTGAAGATTACACAGGGCAAGTATGAGAAATGAAAATCCCAGGATAAAAAATATGATGCGGGCCGTTCTTTTGCGGCGGCTTGAATAGGGCACCAGTTGCTGAACAAGTTTCGCGTCGCCAAGTTTCTTCAACTTTCTTTTTCTGGCCACAAAATACAAGAGCACCAGCAACAGCATAAAAGGCAGCAGCGCAAATGCGTAAAAAAACTCGGTATGTTCGAATTTAAACATTAAGGCAGGGTTCTGAAATAAGTGAAACGGAGAATAAATTCCAACAAAAGTAAAAGGGCGGCGGCAATTGCCAGGGGAAGAAAGTGTTCGGCTTTGTTGCTGAAACTTTTTTCACTGATGATGGTTTTTTCCATCTTATCGATCTCACTGTAAATGTTTTTAAGACTTTCTTTATTGGTGGCCCTGAAATAACGACCTCCGGTGTATTCAGATACTTCGGTCATGGTTTTATCGTCGACATCAACGTCAACATAGTCGTATTCGTATTCGCCCTGCGCGTACATGGCTACCGGCTGAAGAGCTTTTCCTCTCGAACCAACGCCAATACAATAGACCCTGATCCCATAAGTTTTTGCAAGTTCTCCGGCCGTTACAGGAGAAATTTCTCCAACGTTGTTCACACCATCGCTCACCAGAATGATGACCTTGCTTTTTGCTTTACTTTCTTTGATACGGGCCACCGCGTTGGCAAGGCCCAGACCGATGGCAGTTCCCTGATCGAGCGCGCCCGCCTTCACCTGAGGGAACATGTTTTTTAAAACCTTGTGGTCGGTTGTGAGCGGACATTGTGTAAAAGCAACGCCTCCAAAAATTACCAGACCAATCCTGTCGTCAGGCCTGGCGTCGATAAAATCGAGTATCACTTCTTTTGCCACTTCCATGCGATTGGGCTTAAAATCTTTGGCCAGCATGGAAAGCGACACGTCGAGACTGATCATGATGTCGATGCCTTCAGTTTTGGTATCCTTCCAGCTGCTGCGCGATTGCGGCCGCGCAAGTGCAGCAATAATAAGCGCAAACGCAAAAAGGCGCAGCACAAACAGACTGTGGCGCCAGCGGGCTTTGGCTGAAGGCCGGATGCCTTTAAACAGACTGAGTGAGGAAAAATTAAACTCGCCTTCGTGTTTTTTTAAACGCCACACATACCATATGATCATCAGTGGCAATAGCAGCATCAACCAGAACCACTGCTTTTCAGCAAAAACTATATCTGAAAAATAACTGATCACTGTACTTCGGGTTTAGTGTTATTATCCGTTTCCGGCTGAATGGTCATCACTTCTTCTCTTTTTGTTCCGTTTATAAAATCAAAAGCGTGTTGCAGCGTGATGGTATGCTCAGCTTCAACCGGTGTTAATTTGGCAAACTTCACAAGATCGCTCAGCATCAACATTTGCTGCAGTTTTTCTTTACTTTCCTTATCCACCACCTGCGCTCTGAAGGCCAGCATGATCTCATCGGTTGTACTTTCAAGCGCGTTCACATTAAAACGTTCTTCTATGTACATCCTGACAGTATCTGAGATGGCTGAATAATATTCCTTCACCTTTCCGTCTTTCCAGATCTGCTCGGTTTTCACCCGTTCGAGTTCAGCGAGAGCTGTGATGTGCGGCGGGATACGGGGTTTCTCAGGTTCAATCACTACCGCATTTTTGTTTTTGAGATAACGGCGCAGCAGGATAATGCCAATGATCAGTGCAACGAGTATGGCCAGCCCCCAATAAATATGACTCTGATACCATTTCCAGCTGAAGGGTTCATCGAACACGGTTTTAATGTCCTTCAGTTTTTTGGCGCTGGTGTCGGTAGGTACTGTGTGTACCTGAAGAAAAAGTGGTTCTGTAAAAACAGAGTTGGCTGAATCGTTGTTGATCACAAAACGCAGAGGTGGTATGGCATAAAAACCACTGTCGTACACGCTTACCGTTACCTGCTGGTGCTGGAAAATACGGGTGGAATTTGTTTTGTCCGGGAAAGTTGTATCGATAGGACTCACCGAAATTACTTCCACTTTTGAACTCAGTGTATCCCCGATGGAGGGCCACTGAATTTTCAGATCCTTGTACCTGGCCTCATAGTTCACGTAAATATCCATTTTTACCTGTTCGCCGATACGAAGTCGTGATGAGTCGAGCACTGCTTCTACCCTCACCTCCTGCGCAAAAAGACCGGAAGACAAAAATGTGCAGAGCACAATGAATATTTTCAATAGGTGTTTTGAACTCATCAAATGTAGATTACCTGTTCTTAAATAAATTCATCAGTGGTTTAATGTATCCATCATGCGTAAAGATGCGTGTTGCATCCACCCCACTCCGGTTAAAAATGTCTTTGAGTTCGTCTTCAAACCTGAGCTGGTTGGCAATAAACTGTTTCCTGAAATTGCGATCAGAAGTGTCTACCCAGAGCAATTTCCCTGTTTCGTTGTCTTTTAATTTTACGAGTCCCACATCGGGCAATTCTGTTTCGGTCTTATCAATTACGCGGAGCGCAATAAGATCGTGTTTTTTGTTTGCAATCTTAAGAGCGTCTTTGTAGTTAGACGGTGCCAGAAAATCGGTAATCATAAATACAACACTCCGTTTTTTAATAACATTGGTGAGGTATTTAAGCGCCACTTCGATATTGGTTTCTTTATTTTCCGGTTTAAATTCTATGAGCTCGCGGATGATCCGGAGTACATGCGAACGGCCCTTTTTTGGGGGAATAAATTTTTCAATCTTATCGCTGAAAAAAATAACGCCGATCTTATCGTTGTTTTGCGCGGCCGAAAAAGCGATGACAGCGCAGAGTTCCGTAATGAGTTCCTGTTTAAACTGTTTATTTGTTCCGAATAAACTGCTGGCGCTGACATCCACAACCAGCACCACACTTAACTCGCGTTCTTCTTCAAATACTTTTACAAATGGTGTACTGAAACGTGCTGTGACATTCCAGTCTATGGTACGGACATCATCGCCGGGCGTGTATTCACGCACTTCAGAAAATGCCATACCCCGGCCCTTAAAAGCACTGTGGTATTCACCTGAAAATATCTGGCTGCTGAGACCTTTTGTTTTGATCTCGATCTTGCGCACCCTTTTTAATAAGTCGGCTGTTTCCATTTGACAAAGTTATAACAGGCATTCGCCTGGGTTATGATCCGGCGGTTAACTGAGTCGGTTACGGAACCTCAACCGTATTTAAAATCTCGGTGATGATGTGTTCTGAGGTAATGTTCTCCGCTTCTGCTTCGTAAGTAAGCCCAACGCGGTGACGCATAACATCAAGACAAACCGCACGCACGTCTTCAGGAATGACATAACCCCTGCGTTTTATGAATGCGTAAGCTTTAGCAGCCAATGCCAGGTTGATACTGGCGCGTGGCGATCCGCCGTATGAAATAAGGCCATCAAACTTCTGCAGTTTATATTCTTTAGGAAAACGTGAAGCAAAAACAATGTCTACAATATAACGTTCTATTTTTTCGTCCATGTAAACATCTTTTACCACAGCTCTTGCTTTAACGATGTCCTCTGGTTTCAAAACTGAATTAGGCACCGGCATGCCCTGTGGCTGAATGTTGGAAGTGATGATTCGACGTTCGTCCTCCTTTGTTGGATAACCGATCACGATCTTGAGCATAAAACGATCGAGCTGTGCTTCCGGCAAAGGATAAGTACCTTCCTGTTCAACCGGATTCTGCGTAGCCAGTACCAGAAACGGATTGGGTAACTTAAATGTCTGGTCGCCAATGGTTACCTGCTTTTCCTGCATGGCCTCAAGCAGCGCCGACTGCACTTTGGCAGGTGCGCGGTTGATCTCATCTGCCAGCACAAAGTTGGCGAAGATAGGACCTTTGCGGATTGAAAACTGTTCCTGTTTCTGGTTGTATATCTGTGTGCCCACCACGTCGGCAGGTAAAAGGTCAGGTGTAAACTGAATGCGGCTGAACTGCGCATCAACACATTTTGCAAGTGTGTTAATGGCTAAAGTTTTTGCGAGACCCGGCACGCCTTCAAGAAGGATGTGACCGTTGCTGAGCAAACCTATCAAAAGACGTTCGACCATCATTTTCTGCCCGATGATCACTTTGTCCATCTCCACAGTGAGCAACTCAACAAATGCGCTCTCTTTCTGAATGCGCTCATTAATCTCTTTAATGTCTACCATATAGTTTTTTCCTTGTAATGACTGGTAAAGATAAGAAGGGGCACAAAGGCCGGAATTTTGCCGCCGTTAAAATTTGTTAACCATTTTCTTAACACGCACGTTGATTTAAAAGATCAACGCTCCTTTTTGAAATGCCCTACAGCAAGGGGATTGGCCGTGATGCCCGCGTGCAGTTGTCTGTTTCTGTAAATGTCAACCGCAGCGTAAATGGCCTTTTTGAATGAGAGGTCGCTGGCGGCGTTTTTTCCCGCGATCTCGTAAGCTGTTCCATGGTCGGGACTGGTGCGCACAGCGTTAAGGCCTGCAGTGAAGTTTACACCTTCATTAAACGACAATGTTTTAAACGGTATCAGACCCTGGTCGTGGTACATGGCCAGTACCCCGTCGAACTGGCGGTAGGTGCCATTTCCAAAAAATCCATCCGCAGAATAAGGGCCATAGATCATGGCGTTGAGTTTTAATTTATCGATCGCTGCTTTGATCACCGTGTGGTCTTCATTGCCGATCACACCATTGTCGCCCGCATGAGGATTTAATCCGAGCACAGCAATCCTTGGTTTTCTCAACGCAAAATCTTTAACCAGCGAATCGTACAACTGTGTGATTTTTTTAGAAACACTTTCAACTGTAATGGCAGCGGCTACGTCTTTGATGGCTACATGTCCCGTAACCAGCGCCACGCGCAGGCCACTATCCGTACACAACAACATCAAAGGATCTCCACCCAG
>CAZFCR010000032.1:0-15041 GCA_964517305.1 uncultured Akkermansia sp. | reverse complement strand
CTCCTTTGCCTGATCATCAGACAAAACGGGAGTTAAAATGAAGACCGTCTCATAACGTTTTTCCATTGTTTATTTTATAATTAGGGTCGCAAATATACAGAATTTCCTGAAATCAAAAAAATATATGTGTTTATTTTGCTGGAAATCAGCCCTGAAACCCTTGTTTTTTGATATTTTTAATCGCTCAGTATCAGTTTTTTTCGCGTTTTGTGAGAACCCGAGCCTGTTTCTACCAGGTAAACACCCCTGCCCCATCCGCTTACATCTAAAACTACCTCGTCTTTCACTTCCCCGGCCCATAACGTTCTCCCTGAAATATCAGTGATACGGCATGGCAACACCCCGGCTTTTGGACCAACCAACCGAACCTGACCGTCGGCAGGGTTAGGAAACATATTGAAAGAACCGCCTGATCGGAACTCTGAAAAACCCGTTGTATTGACTTCACAAAGCAACTGGTTATTAAACAATTTCTGAAGCGAGTCAATGGGTTCGATGCTATCTCCCTTCTGAGTTTTTAAAGAAATAAGAAAATAAGGTTTTCCAAAACTGTCGGTTGGCAAGGCCACCTTTAAAAATGCAAACAAAGAAGATGAATTGTTGCCGGCACAGCGGGTATCAGCGCCCACCATTTTAGCACCCTGCATGGCGGCCATCAGTTTACAGGCCAGAGACCCCTGCTCGCGGTTAAAACGAACTTCCATTGAATCGAGCACATGCTGGCCGAGCAGAATGTTTCCCTGTATGGTGTAATTAGGACCCACAATGTGGTTCTTATAATTGGTGCAGGCCGAACCTGTGTAAGCTGCGCTGTAAACCGTACCGTTCATCCGGCGGAGCACGCCGTATTGCCGGATAGCGGGATTTGCACCGGCGTCGTTGCTTTGCATGTAGTTTAAGATATTCTGTGGCGCATCGCCCGCGCGCATGCGGTTGCGGGCCATCGTTTGGTTAGCAGGCATGTAAGAAGCCTGACAGGCAATAGCTCCCGTGTCGGGAAACAGTTCGATGATAAAATCATTGGGAAATCCCAACTGAAACAGGTTAACGCAGGAAGCACCCGCGCCTCCCACCTCTCCTGTAATGGAATCGTAAGCCAGGATAGAAAAGGTATCCTGCGCCGGGATGCGCATCTGGCAAAACAAAAGCACCAGTAAAAAATATTTTGTCATCCTTTCTGTTTTTTGAAATCTAATTTACAGTTTTCCCGTCCGCCTTGCCACACAATTATTATTTATATTTATGGCTCATTATTCCTTATGAAACCCACCAACCAACTGTTTTTTTTCTTCCTCGCCGCTTTTGTCACTTTATCGCTCAGCGCGCAAAACGAATACGTCGAATACCGTTCGGCCACCAACCCATTATACTGGAAAAACCGTAAACCCCGCGCAGATTACTGGCAGCAGGATGTTCACTACAACATCAAAGCCGAGATCAACGACAGTTCAGACATTCTGAGCGGAGCCGAAGAACTCATTTACTGGAACAACTCGCCGTACACCATCTCGCATGTGTACTTCCATCTTTACAACAACGCGCAAACCAAAGATTCTTACCTGGCCGATCTGTACCGGAACAACAATTACCATCTCAAATTCGGGAAATACCGCTCACAGAATCTTGGTACTGTGGTGGAAACCATTCAGGTTAACGGACAGGATGTAAAAACAGAACTCGACAATACCATTTTAAAGGTGTACCTGCCAAAAGCAGTGCCGCCGGGCGAATCGGTGACCTTCGCCATCAATTTTAAAACCTATTTCGATAAAGAGGCCATCCGTAACCGGATGAAGGTGTTTAATTCATATGGCAAAAAACATTACGATGTGGTGCACTGGTATCCGCGCATTGCCGTGATCGATAAAAAATTCGGCTGGACCACCGACCAGCACATGGATCACGAATTTTATGGCGACTTCGGATCTTTTAATGTTGAAATGACTTTGCCCAATGATTATGTAGCTGACGGCACCGGCATATTAACCAACGAAAAAGAAGTGCTGCCCGATACGCTGAGAAAAAAACTGGATCTCTCCAACTTTCTGCAAAAACCTTTTAATTCTCCGCCATCTACCATCATCAAAAAAGATGGCAGCAAAAAGACCTGGAAATTTTCCGCGGTCAACGTTCATGATTTTGCGTTCACGGCCGATCCCAATTACCGGATCGGCGAAACCAGCTGGAGCGGCATCCGTTGCATTGCCCTTGTGCAGGAATCGCACGCGGCAGGCTGGTACAATGCTCCCGGCTACATTGCCAAAGTAATTGAAACCAATGCCTATAACATAGGACCTTATCATTATCCGAAAATGATCGTGGCCGACGCCCAGGATGGAATGGAATATCCCATGCTCACGCTTTGCGGCGGCTTTGATCCCGGTTACCGCACCCTGCTCATCCACGAAATGACTCACAACTGGTTTCAGGGCATGCTGGGTACCAACGAAACTTACCGGGCCTATATGGACGAAGGGTTTACGCAGTTTTACACAGCCGATACCTACCAGTTTATTGACGGACCGATTACAAAAGAACCAAAATCAAAGAGCAATTACATTGAAAGGTTTACCGAACCCCAGCGCATTGTAGACGATCAGATCTACACCTCTTATTACGCCGGTGCTGTGATGAGAAATGAAGAGACGCCCCTGAACACGCACGCTGATGATTTTAACGGCGGCATCCGCCATGGCGGCGGATATGGTCAGTCGTACACAAAAATGGCGGCCATGCTCAAAAATTTGGAATACGTTCTGGGCCGTGCGCTCTTTGATAAATCCATGCAGTATTATTTTGATAAATGGAAGTTCTGTCATCCTTATCCTGAAGATTTCAGGCAGTCGGTGATCAGTTTTACGGGCGTTGATCTGAACTGGTTTTTTGATCAGTGGCTTGAGACCAACAAAACCATTGATTACAAGATCGGACGCATCAGGAAAAAAAAGAACCATGTTTATGAGATCACTTTTAAAAGACTCGGCAGCATGCAAATGCCTGTTGATTTTGTGGTAATCGATAAAAACGATTCGGCAAGGCATTTTTATATTCCGAACACCTGGTTCGAAAAACCAACGGGTGCCACCACCCTGCCCCGCTGGATTGGCTGGGGCCCCAAACTCAAAACCAGTTACACTGCAACGGTGAATGTGGGCAGCAAACTTAAAAATGTGGTGATCGATCCCTCTTACCGTCTCGCTGATGTGAACATGACCAATAACATGAAACACGGGCGTGTGAACCTGCGTTTTGATTCAAAAGTTTATAATCCCCCCAACTGGAAACACTACGACATGCGCATCCGGCCTTCGATCTGGTACAACGGCTTCGACGGTTTAAAATTCGGTGCCATGCTTTCGGGTGATTACATGAACACCAGGCATGTTTTTGAACTCGGTGCCTGGTTCAGCAGCGGACTCGGACAAGCTTATGTTGACAGCAGCGCCATCAAAAACAAATACCAGATCCTGTCGTTTATTTTTGATTACAAAACATCCACACACAAGTTCATTAAAAAATCAAACGTCTACATTCACCTGCGTTCGCTCGACGGTCTGGATGCGGCGACCTTTGGATTTGAGAAAAAAAGCAACAATGATCAGACGCGGATTTACAGTCATCTGAAAGCCATGCTGCGTGATACACCACGTGATCTTGTTTACCTTATCCACGACAGGGAATGGGGTTATCAGAAACTGAACAGTGCTATTCACGTGGGTCTTGAGCACAACTACCGCTACAAAAGAGGTACCGGCAATATTCACATCAACGCAAGAGCAGCCGCGTTCACCAATGATTACGATTTTTCAGCGGCAAGTCTTACGAGTGTGAACCGCAACGACCTTGGTCTGATCAATCTCAATACACGCGTGTTCGGACAGATCGGATTTGGCAGCCGTTTGCCTTCTGAATCCATGTTGTATGCTTCGGGCGCTAATAACGAAGACCTGATGAACAATAAGTATACACGCGCCATGGGCTTTTTCCCGCCACAGTGGGGCGACTACGGCATTGTAACCAATCATTTTACCGCCGGCGGCGGGCTTAACCTGCGTGGTTATGCCGGTTACCTGCTGCCACAAAGACAGGCTGACGGAACACTCACCTATCATTACAAAGGCGCTACCGGCGCATCCTTTAACGCGGAACTTGAATTTGGTGAGTTGTTTAAATTCATCAACCCGAAGTTCCTTCGTAACAGCATCAAACTTCAACCTTATCTTTTTGGAGATGTGGGTATCATTAACACCAACGCACCGGGAACGGCCAATGTGATGAGTGGAATTCTCGCGGATGCTGGTGCGGGCGTTACGCTCAACATTCTGCGCTGGTGGAAACTGTACAACATTAAACCGCTGGTGATCCGGTTTGATGTTCCCTTTTTTGTTAACCGCCTTCCATTTGCTGAGAAAGATTATTTTCAGTTCAGGTGGAGACTCGGTATCAACAGGGCTTTTTAGAAGAAAACTGTGAATAAAACAAATGGTAAAAAATGTTTAAAGTCCCGCTCAATCCGGCGATGCTGAAAATACATCGGTAAATTTACCGCTCAACCAAATAACCCTATTCACATGTTACAAAATCTGAAACATTTCAGCGTCGCCATAGCGGCGGGCGCCATGAGCGTTACAATGATGAATGCGCAAGCCCTGAAAGTGCCGGCGCCAAGTCCCTTACAAACCATTAAACAGGCTTTTGCTCTTTCTGAGATCACGATAGAATATTCGCGCCCGAGTGTAAAAAACCGTGTTATTTTTGGCGATGTGGTTCCCTTTGGAAAAATATGGAGAACCGGCGCCAATGCCTCTACCAAGATGGCGTTTGGTGAAGATGTAAAAATTGAAGGCACAGCCATCCCGAGCGGCACCTATGCCGTTTATACCATTCCCAACAAAGGCTCGTGGGAGATCTTATTTTATAAAGACCTTACACTTGGCGGCAATGTAGCTGACTATAAAAAAGAAAACGAAGTTGCGCGCGTAACCGTTAAATCGCAGGCGCTGAACGACAAAGTGGAAACTCTGACCTTTAATGTGGCCAACATCACCAACAACAAAGCGGTGATCGAGCTGAACTGGGACAAAACAAAAGTGCCCCTGAACATTGAAGCTGATATCGACGCGCGCATCATGAAAAACATTGAAAGTTCGCTGAGCAAAGATTCAAGACCTTATTTTCAGGCAGCGAGTTATTATTACGACAATAACAAAGACCTGGTAAAAGCCGCAGAATGGGCCGACAAAGCCATTGAACAAAACCCGAAAGCCTACTGGATGCATTTATTAAAAGCGAAGATCCAGGCAAAACAGGGCGATAAAAAAGGAGCCGTGAGCACCGCCGAAAAAGTAGTAGCCCTTGCCAAAGAAGGTAAAAACGATGATTATGTAAAAATGGGTGAAAAACTGATCGCCGAGAATAAATAATCAACGGTTCATTTATACATTAAAATCCCGCGGTATGAAACTGCGGGATTTTTTATTGGTGTATTGATGCGCTCATGAATATCACAACGCCTTCATCCGATAAGAAGTTTTAAATCAGATCTCTTCTGCTATGATCAAACCTGTTTGAGTTTTGTTCTATAGTGTCGTTGCCGGAGAAAAATTTCAGTCCCGAAACCTTCTCTGAATCTTTGAGTCATGTATAATGTAAAACACACAAACAAAAAAAGCCTCCCGTTGTGCGGAAGGCTTTTGATAAAGTTTTAATTATTGTCCTACTGGTCCGTTCTCAATTTTAAAGAGCTCTACCTGGAAAAGCAGGGTGCTGTTAGGCGGGATCACATTCGCTGCGCCACGCTCACCGTAACCCAGCTGCGGTGGAATAAGAAGATAAGCTTTTCCGCCCGGCTTCATCAGCTGAAGTCCTTCTGTCCAGCCCGGAATCACCTGGTTTAAACCGAAAGAAATGGTTTGACCGCGGTCGTAACTGCTGTCGAACTGTGTTCCATCGGTCAGCATGCCTTTGTAATGCACGGTTACCTTACTTGTTGCAGTTGGCGATTCGCCGGCGCCTTCATTCACAATCACATATTTTAGTCCTGAAGGTGTTTCTTTACCATTTTTAACCTGCTCGTAAATCGCATTAAATTCCGCTTTGGCTTTCGCCTCTTTTTCAGCCTGCTTTTTTACGAGGTTGGCTTTTTCCGACTCAAATACGGCAGGCGCGTCAAACGACTCAGCTTCTTTGCCTTTGCGGAGAATAACCAGTTTTTTGATGCTATCGTTTCCAACAATGGTATCAACGATGTCCTGACCCTGGATCACATGTCCGAAAACAGTGTGTTTACCATCGAGCCACGGTGTTTCAACGTGCGTGATAAAAAACTGTGAACCATTGGTACCTGGTCCGGCGTTGGCCATGCTCAGGATACCAGGACCTTTGTGTTTTAAAGTGGTATCGATTTCATCGGCAAACTTATAACCCGGGTCACCGGTGCCGGTTCCTAAAGGACAACCGCCCTGGATCATAAAATTAGGGATCACACGGTGAAATTTAAGACCATCGTAATACGGAACTCCTTCGGCCTTCGCTGTATTTTTGATCTTTCCTTCGGCGAGACCAACAAAATTCGCCACGGTCATAGGTGTTTTTTTGTATTCGAGAACCGTGTAGATATCTCCTTTATTTGTTTCAAACTTGGCGTAAATGCCGTCTTCCTGCTTTTTAAGAAATTCTTTGTCCATCTTGCTTAATTTTTGTTTCTGCTTTTTTTGAGCCTCAAGTCCTCCGCTTAAAAGAGAAAATGCGGCAATTAATACAACTAATTTTTTCATGTCCTTTATCTAATATTTGTACCCTAAACTACAAAAACTCTGCCACACTACTGTCCTTGCTGCGGCGGTGCTCCTGCCGGCTGAGCAGGTGCAGCTTTGATGTCGATCAGTTCAACATCAAATACCAGTGGCGAAAAAGGAGGACTGCCCCTGTAACCCTGCGGGCCATAAGCCATCACAGAAGGAATCACCAGCGTTGCCCTACCACCTTTTTTCATCATTTGCAAACCTTCTGTCCAGCCCGGGATCACCTGGTTCAGCTGAAATTCAGCCGGTTCGCCCCGTTCAACTGAGCTGTCGAATGTTCTGCCATCCAGAAATTAACCGGTGTAATGAACCGTTACCATTTCAGATGCGAGCGGACTTTTGCCGCTGCCTTTTTTGGTTTCAACGTAATAGATACCCGAAGCAGTTGGCTTCACGGTGATCTTGTTATCGCTCAGGTATTTTTCAATCGCTGGTTTTTCAAGACCTTCGGCTTCCATCATTTCTTTTTCACGCTCGGCCATCTGTTTCTTTTTCATCTCCTCCACTTCTTTGGCAGGGATCACGTCTTTTACTTTGAACAAGGCCCTGAGGTAATCGCCGGTTTTAATGCCCGGAGGCAGTTCGTTGTAAAGCATACTTTTCAGGAAAAATGAATCAGCCGGTACAATAAATTCGGCGCTGTCGCCTTTGGCCATCATTTTCATGCCGTCTTCAAAACTGCCTACAAAGGTTGATTTTGAAACCGGAAACTGCGTATAACCGCTACCATCACGGCTAACATTTTTTGAATCTACAATCACTGAGTCATTCTTCTGGGTCATGATCACATAACGGAGCATTAAACCATCGCCTTCCTGAATTTTTGTAGCGTTCTCATCGTGGTTAAAAAACCTGTAATGCAAACCGTTCTCGGCCTTGGTAAAACCGTCAAACTTTGAATCCTTGCAGGATCCGAGCGCAAGGCCCAGGGCCGCAGTCGCAAGTAAACTTACTTTTTTCATTTTATAATTTATGGTTGTTTTTTTATTATCGGTGAATACAGATCGTGTGTGTTATTTTTTGTCGACCAGGGTAACTTCGTAAACCAAAGGTGTTCGCGGTGGTACGGTTCCGTTGCTGCTTCCCTGTTCTCCAAAAGCAAGGCGTGAAGGTAATATTATTTTTGCACTTTGCCCCGGTTTTAAATATCCGATAACATAATTTACGCCTTTCAGAACCTGATCGGGTGTGCCATAAATAAAGTCGAAAGTATCGCTACTTTGTTCCAGCAAACGACCATTTAAAAACCTACCGGTGTAGATAATACTTACCTGCTCGCCGGGCTGAACCTGCATGCCGCTAAAATCGCCCGGTCTTTCCAGCCAGTAAAAACCCGAAATGTCTCTTGCCTGTTCGGCTGCTTCCACCGACCTAAACAACGTTTCAATGGCCTGGTATTCATCTTTCACAAATGGGTTATTGGGTTCCGCGACGTCTTGCTGATCAGCTATCCTGAAAAGGATCTTCACAACCGAATCGTTTGCCGAAAAAAAAGGACGCTGCCTGGTCTTGAAGATTTGCCTGAAAAAAACATCGGTCCTGATTAATAAAATTCCCGAGTCACCCGCCGCACAGCGCGACACATGGTACGCAAGAAGTCCCGACCGAGCGCTTGTATCGGGTTTCAATACAAAGCGGCCGCCCAGGTTATTGTGACTGTCCCAGAAAACAGAATCATCCTGGGTTTTAAATTCAAGATCCAGCGCCACAGGCACCCCGTTCAATAAACAACCTGTATCCTGTGTGAACTGGATGAGGCGGTGGTAATAATCTTTTTTATCGTGTGTGTAAATGTTTGAGGCGGGTTGTTTCCGCACGCAGCGGTTCAGTACCAAACTCAATCCAAAGAGCAACAAAAAAATCCGCATACGGCCGAAAATTACGCAAATATCCGGGCAGGTGAAAACAAAAAAAGCTCCCTTCGAAAAGGGAGCTTCTATATTTAAAGAACAAATGAAGGATTACATCATACCGCCCATGCCGCCCATATCAGGCGCTCCAGGCATTGATGGTTTTTCTTCTTTTCTTTCTGCAAGAACACAATCAGTAGTTAAGAGCATACCTGCTACCGACGCAGCGTTTTCGAGTGCTACACGGCTCACTTTGGTAGGATCAATCACACCTGCTTTGTAAAGGTTCTCAAATGTTTCGGTGCGGGCATTAAACCCATAATCCGCGATGCCTTCTTTCACTTTCTGAACCACGATGGAACCTTCGATGCCACAGTTAGCGCAAATCTGACGGAGAGGCTCTTCAACGGCGCGCAACACGATCTGGAAACCGGTGTATTCGTCTTCGTTGATGAGGTTGTATTCTTTCATCAGTTTCGCGGACTTGCTGGACAGGTGATTTTCCATAGCAGCTTCCATGTTCTTTTTCTGACCACCGGTAACAGCGCCAAGAATGTCGCCAATAGCGCGGATGTAAGCTACACCACCACCGGGAACAATTCCTTCCTCAACAGCGGCGCGGGTTGCAGCCAAAGCATCGTCAACACGGTCTTTTTTCTCTTTCATTTCAACTTCGCTGGCAGCACCAACGTAAAGAACAGCTACACCACCCGCTAATTTAGCGAGACGCTCCTGCAGTTTTTCTTTGTCGTAATCGGAAGTGGTAGATTCGATCTGAGCCTTGATCTGGTTAACACGTGAAGCAATCTCAGTTTTTTTACCGCCACCGTTTACGATGGTTGTATTGTCTTTGTCGATGGTAATTTTTTCAGCTTTGCCAAGGTCGGTCAGTTGCGCATCTTCCAGTTTGCGTCCCTGTTCTTCGCTGATAAAGGTTCCGCCGGTAAGAATCGCGATGTCTTCGAGCATGGCCTTGCGGCGGTCTCCGAAACCTGGCGCTTTAACTGCAGCAATTTTCAGGTTGGCCCTTAAACGGTTTACTACCAGTGTCTGAAGCGCTTCTCCGTCGAGATCTTCAGCAATGATCAATAATGGTTTGCCGGTTTGAACCGCTTTTTCGAGAATAGGCAGCAGCTCTTTCATGGCGCTGATCTTTTTCTCATAAATGAGTACATAAGGATTCTCAAGAACGGTTTCCATCTTATCCACGTTGGTAACAAAATAAGGCGAAATATAACCGCGGTCGAACTGCATGCCTTCTACTACCTCCACTGTGGTTTCAGTACCTTTGGCTTCCTCAACAGTGATCACACCTTCTTTTTTTACCTTGCCCATAGCGGTGGCGATCAGTTTCCCGATCTCGCTGTCGTTATTGGCAGAAATGGTAGCTACCTGCTCAATTTTTTTGTTTTCGTTACCAATGGTCTGTGATTGTGTTCTGAGGTTTTCAACAACTGCCTGAACGGCTTTGTCGATACCACGCTTCAGGTCCATAGGATTGGCGCCTGCTGCCACATTCTTTAAACCGGCAGTTACGATTGCCTGACCCAATACGGTAGCCGTAGTGGTGCCATCACCAGCCACATCAGCTGTTTTGCTGGCAACTTCTTTCAGAAGCTGCGCGCCCATGTTCTCAACGGGGTGGCTCAGTTCAATTTCCTTTGCAACAGTAACACCGTCCTTTGTAATTTGCGGCGAACCAAACTTCTTGTCAATGATCACATTACGGCCTTTTGGCCCAAGTGTTACTTTCACTGCGTTCGCTAAAGCGTCAACACCGCGCTTCAGGGCGTCACGTGCTTCTATATTAAAACTGATATCTTTTGCCATATACTTTATTTATTGTTTTTCTGATTTAAAATGAAAATTAAATGATCGCGTAAATATCACTTTCGCGCATGATGAGGTATTCTTTGCCATCCACGTTGAGTTCAGTGCCGGCATATTTACCATACAATACGGTATCGCCCACTTTCACGGTCATAGGCTCATCGGGTTTACCGTTACCCACGGCAATGATCTTGCCTCTCATTGGTTTTTCTTTTGCTGTGTCGGGAATGATGATGCCTCCTGAAGTTTTGGTCTCTGCCGGAGATGCTTCAACAAGAACTCTGTCTGCCAGAGGTCTTACGTTAACGTTTGAATTTGATTTTGCCATATTCTGTGATTTATGATTTTAGTTGTGCAAATTTTGCGCAAAGATAAAATCATAAACTGTGCCAGCGCTATTATTTGGCAGGAAATAGTCAGAAAGTGACTAAAAGTGCGTAAAGACGAAAAAAATGACAGCGTTGGCGTGACACCATGACATTGAATCCAGTGTGGTGATTACTAAATTCCTCTACTAATTTTTAGGCGCTTTTTCCTCCCGGCTTCGTTGTAAATTTTGAATGGGTAACCCTACCCATCCTGCAAACACGCCTCGGCGGCAGAAAAAATCATCATAAAACTTCAGTATACCAATTTAATAATCACCACACTAGCGCAGCCTCTGACCGTTTTTATAGGTCACGATAAACGCGTCAAAACCTTTTTCGATCACCTGGCTGCGTTTCTGAAGGGCTTCTTCTTTGCTGCTGAAAGAACCCACGAGCACCTTGTACATGCCGCTTTCATTCACGATGCTCACCTTGCCAAGAGAATTGTAAGGGGCTTTCAACGGCTTGGTACCGAAAGCGCCTACCTGGATCCTGAACACCACCGCGTCGCTGACCTCTGAAGCATTGCTGTTATCCGTGGTTTCTTCGGGCTGGTTTTCAAATTCGGCTTTCAGCCTTTCAATTTCTTCCTGAGAGCGTTTTAAGTCTGCATCAGAAGCCACTTTGGCTGCAAGCGCCAGGCTGTCTGAATTACTTTTGGTGCTGATGTCGTTGTTCAGTCTTTCAATTTCGTTGGCATTGTCTTCGAGCGATTTAGCCAGCAACAATATTTTATTCGCCACCGCCAGGTCGGTTTCGGCGGCTTCTTTGTTTTTATTGGCTTTTGCGAGAGCTTTGCTGCGCTCTGCTTCATTGCTGATCAGCGCCGCGGTCTTAAGTTCCTTATCAGCTTCCTGGATCTTCAGTTTGGCTTTTTTTACTTCATGATCTCCTACCTTCAAAGCTTCTTTTGAATCTTTTTTCAGCTGCCTCGCGTGCATGCGCAATTCCTCTGGGTTTTGCGGATCCAAGCTGGCCGGATCTACAGTGCCTGTCGCGGGCGCTTCGCCCGGAATATACTGTTTAAGGGTCATCCAGGCTGGTTCTATTTTAGCAGGCTCTTCTTTGAGCTGGAACGCAAAAGGTGTGACTTCGAGTTCTTTTTTCTCGCCGTTATCCAGATAAAAATATTTCTGAAAAAAACTGTAGCTACCGGTGGCTGCTGGAGTTTTGGCCTGCATCTTTAATTTTATCTCAGCCTCTTCTGGTGTGAGCGCCCAGATGACCTTCACCTTGTTTTCCTCAAAACTGAAGGTGCCTCCGTGATTATCAATCTCTGAAATCACAAAACCATCGGGCACTTCCATCTGGTACTTAGAAAAATTGGCAACCGCGCCCTTCAGAATACGCACTTCAAATTCAAGGGTGCCATTCACAGGCATTTCGGGCAAAAGGTTGGTCTGCATGGTGATCTGCGCTTTTAAACTCATGTTTAAAAACAAACAAACGCCAATCACATAGAGGTATTTCATACTAAAATTTTGGTAAAGATATTTATATTTCATTACATCGCTGTTCCGTCGTTTCATCATAAATTTGCGCCTGAGTGATGAAAAAAACAGCTTTATTGATTCTTTCGCTGGTCCTGTCGGCGCACCTTTTTTCCCAGGTCATCAACATTGAGGGGAAACGGTTTTTACGGGATACAAATGGTTTTACGGGCAAAACGGACCTAAGTTTCAGTTTAAACCAAAATATTAACCAGGTCATGATCCTGGGCACCAACATTCACGCGCAATACAAATACAATAAACACCGGATTCTGAGTATTTCGGACCTGTTGTTTATGAAAGCTGATCAGAAAGATTTTGTGAATGCGGGATACGCTCACCTCAGGTACAATTATAAAATAGCCCCGCCCATTGTCACCTGGGAAGCATTTATTCAGGCGCAGTATAACCTGATCCTTTTGCTGGACAGGCGGTACCTGGCGGGCACCGGGCCCAGGTTCAGGGTGTATAAAACGCAGCAGATTCGGCTTTACATGGCAGCTTTGTACATGTACGAATACCAGAGCCAGGCGCGGGAAACCATTCAGAGCTACAATCACCGGCTGAGCAATTACCTTACGCTAACGCTGGATCTGAACCGGATAGACTTTACTAGTACTACTTTTTATCAACCCAAACTCGATGAATGGTCTGATTTCAGAATCGCCAACGATACCTCGCTGGAGTTCGAGCTCAGTCAGCGGCTCAACATCAAGGCGGGATTAAATCTTTTATACGATACCCGTCAGCCGCCCGGCGTTCCTCCGCTCACGTACCTTTTAAAAAACGCCCTTTCCCTGAAGTTCTGATCCGCTTTTGTTTTGCTGAAGAAGAAAGGTCGCCGTGTTCTGTTCTGTAAGTACTGAGATAACAAGGCACATGTGTTTACAGTTCTTCCGCTCTGATTGTTTTAGTACATTTTGCCGGCCTTTTGGCTACACGGGTGTAAACGACTGGATGTAATAAAAAAAGGCTGCCTTTTCGGGGCAGCCTCTAAAACAATAATTTAAATCTTATTTGCGGAAGTTAACTCTGTAAGAGATGCCTTTGATAAGAACGATCCCTTCGTTATCACAAAGATCACCACCCAGATCAGGATTACCTTCGTTGCCAAAATAAATCTGGCGTGGGTATTTTTCGCCGATGGTGAAAGTAGCAATACCTTTTTTAATCGGGTGAAATTCTTCAAACCCTTGCTGAAGCACAGTTGAGTTGGTTCCAACAGCAACAACGTCTACGCTTGAAATTTTATCAGGATAACAGGTAAAATCACGGATCAAAGGAGTGGTTGGAGAAATCAGCATTTTGAATGGTTCGCTGCCGATCTTACCTTCAACTTTACCGCTGTATGAAGCGATACCAAGCGACCAGGTCACAGTAGAAGGAAATACTTTTATGTCTGTAGAGTTTGTAAGGGTTTTAAGCAATTCGCCTTCCCAGATGATATTTTTAGTGGTATCAGTTGGGTGCGTAAATTTATACTTACCCGCGAATTTCCAGGTGAGGTGTGTTACCCGTGGATTATAAGCATTCGTAGTTAACTCATTATAAATATAACCAGGGAACTGAGGATCAAATTCGTCGATCAGCCAGCCATCTACCTTGTAAGCAGATAATCCCAAACGTCCTGCGAAACCGTATTCGTGTGTATACTGTGAGTTCGGGGTCACACCTGGTTTTACCGCCGGGTCAAAGTTAAACGTCACGAAAATTGTTCCTTCCCTGAAACGACCATCGATACAATGTGCCTGATACCATGACATGTTTAACTGCTTGGCAGCAACGTCACGGGTAGTGGTAGAAGTACCCTTGCCTGGTTTGGCCAGATAAAAGTGCGTTAACAATTGGTTCTCGCCCATAAAATGAACCATTTGATCGATGTCCGTCATCACAAAAGTGGCCCACGATGCCTCGATGGCAGATTGAACTTCGGTGTCCGGCTCAGGAGCAACGTTTGGCTCCTTTTTACCGCAACCAGCTATAGATAAAGCAGTTACTGCTAAAATTGAAAAACCTAAGGTAACTTTTTTCATTTTCATATTGTGTTTGAGATATTTTGTTGCAATATATGACTATTTATTTTAACTACAAAAAATGCTAAATTTCTTTTTTATTCAGCCTCTTGTTCATTACTTAAGGCGCACGGCTGCCGGCCTCAAGAAACTGAACTCTGCTTAAAACCTGGCAGCTAAAACAAATCAATTCATTGCTGAATTTAAAATTTAAAGCGGCCGGTGTCTGCATCGTTTACCCTTCAACAATGATTGTACCAAAAACTGTTAAAACGAAAGATTTTTCCCGATTTCCGCAGATCTCATAATTTTAAAGCACCTTTGACAAATTTTTTTCTGAACAGATGCTCGTTTTTCCAAACTGTAAAATCAACCTGGGTTTGCACGTAGTGAATAAAAGACCCGATGGTTTCCACAACATCGAAACTGTGTTTTACCCCGTGTCGTGGTGCGACGCGCTGGAAGTAATACAACCAAACGGAGGAACTGCCGAAGCTATCAGTTTCAGCCAGTCAGGCCTTCCTGTAAACGGCGACATCAAGGACAATCTTATTTACAAAGCCTGGGAGCTGATCGCGGAACAGCGCCAGATTCCACCAATACAGGTGCATCTTCATAAAAATCTGCCCATGGGTGCCGGTCTGGGTGGTGGCAGTGCTGACGCTGCCTTTTTCATCAATCAGCTCAA
>CAZFCR010000031.1:0-15138 GCA_964517305.1 uncultured Akkermansia sp. | reverse complement strand
ATAACACTGGCCTGCATGTGAGCTTCTTTGCTTTTTGATTTTTGAAGCAGCCAGAGACAAATGCTGTTGCCGATCAGCGCCAATAGGGAAACAATGATCATGATCCGGAACTCCGGAAGCGGGCCGCTTTTAATAAAACGCATGATGACTTCAGTAAAACCAATAACAGCCAGTACCAGCTGAAAATAACCCGCCGCTGCGGCTATATTTTTTTTCCTGGTAACAGTGCCGCCTACCGCGAACAAAGCCAGGCCGTATACAAAACTATCCGCAAGCATGTCCAGGCTGTCGGCCACCAGGCCCATCGAATGCGACACTATCCCAGCAGCAATTTCAAGCAGGAAAAAAAAGAAATTGATAAGAAGCACCTGCCACAGAAATTTTTTCTCTGTTTTATTCTTAAGATCACTGAAATCCCCGGCGCTTTCAGTGCTCACAAAAGATGTGTCGAACTTTAATTCGTTTAATTTTTCCAGGATCTGCTGGTATCCGTCGCTGTGATAAACAGAAACGAGCCTGTTGGGAATGTCAAAGTTGAGTGCACTGATATTTTCCGTTGTTTCCAGTTTCATCCGTATCATCTGCTCCTCGGAGGGGCAGTCCATCTTGCGGATCCTAAAAACCGTTTTGTGCATCATTTTTGCTGCTACGATTCTAAATACTTTATCACAGGAAGATTATTTCTCGAAATTGAGATTACTTGGTTCCTTAAGTTGTTTGTCTTTTTTCTCAAGGTCGGTTGTCGGCACAGAAGCGTCCACCACTTCAAACCTGAGATTTGTAAACCATACCTGCCCTGTGCCGCTGAGCAAAGCCCCAAATGCCAGTTGCGAAGCGCGTGCAGGAACATCCAGTACAATTTCATAGGTTTTCCATTCCGTATTGCCTTTTATGGCGCGGTCCTGCATGTTGTCAAATGCAAGAGGTTCGCTGGAGTTGAGCTGATCTACTCTAAACCACAAGCCTGCCCATTCTCCAACGTCTTTCGACTTCATGGCCCCGCTCATGCGCACCCGTTTACCCGCGTATTGATCAGCGCTACAGATTTGCATCAGCGTTCCGAAACCATTTATTTTTTTGTCCTTTGATTTGATGGTGGCTGCGTTTTTCCCATCCTGGCCCGCGCCTTTGTCGATACCCATGTCGTAACTGGCGGGATCGCTGCCCGCTTTAAACCAGTCGGCCGGCAGATCAAACGAAGAAAGGATCGCCACAGTAAAGGCGATAAACGAAACATAAATTATTTTTTTCATGATCATCTTTTAAATAAGTAATTAAATCAATTTGATGGGCCGGATAAAAAGAACCAGTCATCCGTTAAAATAAAGTTAAACAAATCAGGCCGGATAAAGACCTGATCAGGCAAAAAAATTAATGATGTTTATTTCATGTTTTAAGAATAACATTAATAAGAGTTTACAACTGAACATCTAAAAAAGAAAAGTCAACTGAAAAACCAACTCTGCGACATCTCCCATCCTGCCAGCATTAGATATTTTACCTAACTTAGAAGTACCATGATAAAACAATCCCTCAGCATCTTTTTGCTTTTACCGGCATTTTTTTTCGCGCAAAACTTCGTAACGCCCCATTATACCCTCAGCCTCTCGCTGGCGCCGCAATGCATCATCGACAGCACGCTGGTAAAACCTAATGGCGCCATTAATGAGTCCATCCGGTACACGTACAACTCAAAAAGACTGCTGCTTAACAAAGACCGTCAAAATACCAGCACTAACCAACATGAAATAAATTTTTATACTTACGATGCAAACGACAGCGTTACCACGCGCGGCTATGCAACGGGAACGGGCGCTCCTACGTCATCAACTGTGATCAGGATAACCCGAAACCAGGCCGCACAGGCGGTTGCCGATACTGTGTTATACGGTTCAGGCCTGCCTTTGACCGTAAACTTAAGCACCGAATATGTTTATGATGTGGCCGGCTATCCAAGTCAGATCACAAAAAGAAGCTTCAGTGGGGTTTGGACAAACCTCAACCGTGTTCAATTTACCCGCAATGCAGCCGGTCTGGTAATTGTAAGACTGTTCGAAGGCTGGATCAACAATGCCTGGCAGAATTCAAGCCAGACCTTGAACACCTATAACGCCAACGGCGACCTTACGGAAAGCATCTGGCAAAACTGGAACAACAGCAATTCCTCATGGACAAATACCTCTCGCACGCGTAACGTTTACACGGGCACCCATGTCGACACCTCGGTCACCTATTCATGGAGTGGCGCCTGGCTGGCACAAAGCCGTTATGTATACAGTCCGGCTGCCGCGATAGATTCGGTAACAATTGAATGGTGGAACCCACCACAATGGGAAGGGTCTGACCGTTACGTACGAACATGGTCCCAGGGCCGACTGACATCTGTTGTTGAAAAAAAGTTCAACTCATCTTCCTGGCAACCTGCCTGGAAACACGAATACAGTTACGATAACGACGGCAACCACATTGCCACCAATCTTTACGCCGCCAACGCTCCTGCACCCTGGTTTCTCCTTACAGCTATCAGCCACTATTATAACTGTAATGCCCTTGCTCTTTCACAGGCATCTGTAGCAAAACCAAAAGTATACCCTGTACCCTCAGCAGGCATTGTGTTTTTTGAGTCAGCAATTTCTGTAAAAGGCGGTTCAGTGCTCAGTCCGGCTGGTGTAAGGGAATTAACCTTCAAAGGCTCAACCGCCGATTTGTCGGCATTGTCGGCTGGCATTTATCTGGTGGAGTTAGCCCTCGAGGATGGCACCACTGCAGTTGTAAAAACAATCAAGGAATAAATCCTCATTAGATCAGAAAATATGTTTGTTCCCTGGCAAAAGTATTAATCGCCACGCAGCCGACCAGGTGTTGTTATGATCTCTTCCAGCTTGTCCTTAAATTCGTAAAAATCATTGGGCTTGGTAAAAAACCGCGCCGCTCCCATCTCCATCGCGGTGTCCTTTTCTCTCTGGTGAGAAGAACTCGAATAAATGATCACGGGAATATGTTTGTATTTTTTATCCGATTTAAGGGATTGGAGGCACTCCCAGCCATTCATCACAGGCATGTTAATGTCAAGAAAAATCAGGTCGGGAATTGTATCCATTTCCCCTAACCGTTTAAGCGCCTCTTTGCCGTTCTCAGTGCTGTGAAGAATGGTTTGCGAACTGATGTTGGCCAGTGCCTCGCTGAAAAGTTCACGGTCGTCGATGTCGTCTTCCGCCAGCAGAATTATTTTTTGATTGGAGCGTTCACTCATGCTTAAATGTTGTTTTCTTTTTGTTTTACCGGCAACACCACCACAAAGGCCGATCCTTTTTCAAGGTCGCCTTCGGCTTTGATACTGCCTCCGTGACGTTCTGCTATTTTCCTGCACAGCGCCAGTCCCAGGCCTGTACCATCGTATTTATCCTTGGCATGAAGGCGTTCGAAGGTGCCGAATATTTTTTCTGCGTGCTCGGACTCAAATCCGATACCATTGTCCCGTACAACGATCTTTAAAAAGTCTTCCGAATCCTTCTTCACGTTAGCCGCAGTAATCACGATCCTGGCAGGCTGGTCTGTTCTCGAAAATTTAAGCGAGTTATTGATGAGATTGTAAAACAGCTGGTAAAGCAGAACTTCCGCGCCTTCAATTTCCGGCAGTGAATCATGTATGATGCTGGCTTCTTTTTGCTGAATCACCAGTTCAAGATCCGACTTGATGTTCAGGACTATTTTTTCCAGATTCACTTTTTCAGTAGTTTGCGTCACAGCGTTGAGCGTTGAGTACGTGAGCACACCGTCGATCATGGTGAACATGCGGTCGGCAGCGTTCTGCATTTTCTGTAAATAACTCTTCCCTGCGTCCGAAAGTTTTTCAAAATCTTCGCGTTCGAGCCGCCCCGCAAAGGTTTTAATTTTTCGCACGGGTTCTTTTAGATCGTGTGAGGCCACGTGGGCAAACTGCTGAAGATCTTCATTAGACCGTTTCAATTCGCGGGTGCGAGCGGTTACAAGCGCTTCAAGTTTCTCGGTAATGGTTTTTTCTTCGTGCACATCGGTAAAAGCGCCGATGAGTTTGCTTACTTTTCCGTCTTTATCTTTAACAGGTTCGCTGTGAAAAAAATGCCATCGGTATTCGCCGTTTTTATTTTTTAAACGCGTCTCGGCCTTATACAAACCGCCAATTTCAACGCTCGCGGTCAAGGCTTGGTTCACCGCAGGCAGGTCATCGGGATGCGCGATCTGTTGCCAGGCGCCGGATTCCGATAAGGCCATGCCGGTGTATTCCACCCAGCGACTCGACGCATATTCCAGTCTGCCTTTGGCATCGGTCATCCACACCAGTTGAGGCAGCGTTTCGGCGAGCGTTCTGAACTTTTCTTCATTTTCTTTGATCCTGTCCTCGGCAAGTTTCTGCTCGTGGACATCAATCACAGTGCCAATCATGCCTTCAAAGCTTCCGTCCTTTCCGAACTTAGGATGTCCGCTGTCGATCGCCCAGCGGTAAAGCCCGCTTTTGTGACGCAGCCTGTACAGCATATAAAAGGGTTTGTGTTCGCGGGTAGCCTCTACAAAAAGCCGTTCGGCCTGCTTCGCATCGTCTGGGTGGGTAGCCTTCAGCCAGCCAAAACCTTCGGCCTCCCCTGGTGTTTGCCCTGTAAACTCATACCAGTTCTTATTCAGGTAAGTGCAATAACCATCAGGCCGTGTAATCCAGATGATCGCCGGTACCGTATCAGTTAACTCACGAAAATATTCTTCGCTGCGCGCCAGTTTCTCTTCAGCGGATTTCTGTGCGGTGATGTCGCGCTGTGTGCCCCAGGCCCGGTGAACCAATCCATCTTCGATAAAACCCACCAGGTTGTTGCTGAAATAATGAACTTCACCATAACGGTCCAGTTCTTTGCTCTCTGCATTCTCAACCCTGTAACCCGATTCAATAAAATAATTAAGATAAGCCTCAGTATCCGCATCGCGCGGAAAAAAATCTGCGAGTGTAAAATCCTTTAATTCGTGTGCATGCGCGTAGCCGTACATCTGTGCCATCGCATCGTTGCACTCAGCAAGGTAAGCGTGTTTGAACAGATGATCGATCTGCTCCCCGCGTGAAAGGTGGACCGATAAAGGTTCCGACAATTCGAACCGCCAGATGCCCTCGGTACTTTGTCTGATAAAATTCTGATACCTGTCTTCAGAGGCCCGCAGCGCTTCTTCGGCCAGTTTACGTTCGGTAATATCAACCGAAGATCCCACATAACCCACCAGCGTACCTTTTTCATTAATCCGCGGCGTTCCATGCGAAAGCAGCCAGCGCCAGGCTCCGTCGGCCCTTCTCATGCGACATTCCATCTCGTAAGGCAACCGATTTTTTATCGCCTGTCCAACAAGTTCATTACTCATGTCAAGGTCTTCAGAATGGATGGCATTCTGCCAGGTTTGGCCTGCCTTCAGTTCAGTTTCGGTGTGACCGGTAAATTCGAGTGCACGTTTGTTATAATAAGTTGAATTACCACCCGCGTTCAGCGTCCAGATCATTACCGGTGAGGCATCCGCCATCAGCCTGAAACGTTCTTCACTTTCCCTGATGGCATCTTCGGCTTCCCTCTGCTCGGTAACATCGGTGTGCACACCCACCCATTCACGGATCGAACCGTCCGCTTTGAACAGGGGAACGGCTTTAATGGCAAATCTTCTGAAAGTTCCTGTCCTTGTTCGTAACCTGTGTTCAAAAACAAAGGTCTTGCGTTCCCTCACTGCCTCATTCCAGGCGTCAACCGAAGCCGCAGCATCATCCGGATGAACCGCTTTTGCCCATCCGTAACCCTGGTATTCTTCCTGGCTCTGTCCTGTGAGAGCGGCCCAGCCTGGCTGTTCACCTTCCATCTCACCGCGCGCGTTATTGGTCCACAAAATCCCCTGCACCGCATTCACCGCCGCGTGAAACCTTTCTTCGCTCTCACGCAAAGCTTTATTGGCGAGCTGTTGCTCAGTGTCATCAGTTACTTCAACATAAAACCCAAGTACCTCCTGTTGTTTATTAAAGTGAGGTACGTAAGAGGCGATGATGTATTTATCGCCATCAGTGTATTTGATCAGGTCACGGAAACGCACGGTTTCACCGGCAAGTACTTTTTTAATGTGAGGTTCCAGATTTTTGTACGCGGATTCTCCGAGCACTTCCCGCATGTGTTTGCCGCTGATCTCTTCTTTGGTCTGACCGAACCAGGTTTCGTAAGCTTTGTTGTTAAAGCGGTAATAACCATCCTTATCTATGTATGAGATTAAAACCGGTACCGCATCAGCAATCAGCTGCAGATGATTCTCCCGCTGTTCCGACGCTTTAAGTGCCATTACCCGGGGCGTCACCTCAAATGCGTGAAACACCAGACCATTAATTTCTTTTGAAGGATCGCACACCCGCTGCACGGAAACCTGATAATAGGACTCCGTGGTGTTGTTGTTATTTAACCGGAGAGGATAACTTTCCGCCGAGAAGCTGATGCCACTGCGGTACACCGAAATAAGCATGTCCGTCAGCGCCTTTTTTTGTTCGCCTTGTGCAAGGTCAGTAAAATATTTATCCTTAAGCTGTTCAGACGAAAGGCCGGCAAGTTGTTCAAAATACGCGTTAAAAAAAGAAAGTCTGAAATGCTCATTCTCCAGGTAAGCAATAGCAGCAGGCGTTGTCTGGAGAAGCGTTTCAAATTTTTCAGCTAGCTGTTTCTCTGGTTCAGGACGGGGGTTAGATTTTCTGGGGGAACCTGGGTTCATATCAATATCGGGCAAAAAAGAAAGTTACAAAAATACCACAACGCAGGCAAACCAATGCATTTGTAAAAACCACTAGATTACATAAAAATCGAGACGCCTTTCACGTGATCCTTTTTCATCAACCGGGCTAATGTCCCGCTGTCAAAGACATGTGGCGGCACCGAAAAAAAATACCCTGTCAGGTCAAAAACAAAAACCCTTAAAACATCAGGTAAAACCCCGATGAAATAAATTTAAAATACTTACACAAATCACTGCTTTTTTTAGTTGATTGAACCAGACCAGTGTAAAATTCTGTTTTATCCGGGCGCCTTACCCTGAAGGAGAATTTTACAGAGTCACACGCTTAACGGCAAATTCCCTTCAGGGTAACCGGGCTTGCTCCGGGCTCGGCTATCGCCTCGGCTTTTTGCCTTTCACGAAACACCGCTGAAGGCAAAAGAGCCAGGCCCTCCGCATCCCTGGCGCGGGTGTGCGAATAAATAGCGGCTCATCCATCAGAGGATCCTAAACATCACGGCGTTTTTAATAATTTCTTATCTTTCAACCTTTATTCCACACATCAAAACCGTTATTTATACTGCAATCTTTTCCCTGGCTCTGCTTCTGGGCATTGTTTTTTATTCACCTGTAGCATTCACGGCCTGTTCAGCAGATAGCACCTGGTGCACACTGGCCTATGGTTTTACTTCATCAGGCGGACCAATTGGCTTTACAATTCTCCTGCTGGTGACAGCAATTTTTTACGCGTCCACGCAACCTGGTAAAAAACAAAAACTCCTCACCTTTGCCAAAGCCACCTTGTCGCTCGCCCTGTTTTTTATGCTCCTCGCTGTATTAAACGAACGGTATACAAAACATTTTTTAAAACTGCAGCGGCCAAGTCACCGTTACATGTTAGACCAAACCGGTACCATCAACAAAATTGATTCGCTGTATACACTCGACAAAGAGTCGCGGCGTCTTTTTTTTGAAAACCTTACCCAGCAAAACGCCGAACGTTTCAGTAAGATCGATAAAACCATTGTGGCGCACTGGGTTGACGAAGCAGGCTTTTCATTTCCAAGCGGCCATACCTTTAACGCGTTTTTATTTGCCATGATTATTTCTTACGCAATCTGGTTCACAAGAAAACGTCCGCAATGGCGCAAACTGTTTTTTCTGCCATTTGTATGGGCCCTGCTTGTTGGCATTTCAAGGGTGGCCGTGGGTGCACATTCAGCCCTCGATGTTACGGTGGGCGCCGCACTGGGCATAGTCATCGGATTCATTTTCCTTAAGATCGACATCACACGTTATTGGCTCACGAGAAAAAAAACCACCACATGAACATACTCTATGGCGTACCGGGAGAAGGCATGGGCCATGCTACCCGCAGCAAAGTGATCATCGATTTCCTGCTCAGCGAAAACCATCAGGTTCAGATTGTATCCAGTGCCAGGGCTTTCCAGTTTCTCAACACCGCTTTTCCCGGACGGGCGGTGGAGATCAAAGGTTTTCACTTCGCATATAAAAATGCACAGGTCTCAAAAACCGGCACGTTTTTATTGAACCTGAAATCGGCCACACGCAACCTTATCCATAATTTCGCCAAAAAACTGCTGATCGAAAAAACATTTGTGCCCGACCTCGTGATCAGTGATTTTGAAAGTTTTACCTGGCTTTTTGCAAAAGAACACCGACTGCCCCTCATCAGCATCGACAACATACAAATGATGGACCGTTTTAAACTGGGGATAAACATTCCAAAAGAAGAACGTTCCAATTTTAAACTGGCCCGATCCATTGTGCAGGCCAAAGTGCCCGGCTGTGATCATTACCTGGTAAGCAGTTTTTTTGATGCCGAAACAAAAAAGAAAAACACCACCCTGGTGCCGCCTGTCATCAGGCAACAGATCATTGATACAAAAGTATCATCAGGCGAACATGTTCTCATGTACCAGACTTCGAGCAGTCTCGCAACCGTTCAGCAAACCCTCGAACAGTTACCGCATGAACATTTTATTGTTTACGGCATGAACCGTGATTCAACCGAAGGCAATGTGACTTACAAACTTTTCGGTGAAGCCGGATTTATCAGCGATTTTGCATCAGCAAAAGCGGTTATTGCCAATGGAGGTTTTTCCTTTATCAGCGAAGCTGTGTATCTTAAAAAACCTGTTTATTCTTTTCCTATCGCTAATCAGTTTGAACAATGGATGAACGCGGCTTACATTCAGAAGCTGGGTTATGGCCGGCACTTCGCGGAACTTCATCCCGATCACATCAAAGCCTTTCTTTACGAGCTTCCATTTTTTAAAGAAAATCTTTCGGCTTATGCTCAAAAGGGAAATGAAGTTTTGTTCATCAATTTAAAAAAAGTCCTCAGCCAATTGTTTTAATCTTCGAAAAGTGACCCTGCAACGCTTTTGGTATTTTTTATGCACAGTACTGCAATTAACGAAACTCTTGCCTTTTGCATCGCCACGGCTTCAGTTCGGATAAAACTTCATAACTATCCGAAATCAAATTATATCTTTATCTCAAC
This sequence comes from uncultured Akkermansia sp., assembly GCA_964517305.1. Taxonomy (GTDB): domain Bacteria; phylum Bacteroidota; class Bacteroidia; order B-17B0; family Aurantibacillaceae; genus Aurantibacillus. The sequence continues at coordinate 5,861 of CAZFCR010000031.1, read as the reverse complement.
TCTCACCCGCAAAACAGATGCACAAAACCATAAGCTTATTATTTATTTTATTCGCAGTTAGCCTGCGAGCACAGTCGCCTGCCACATTCTCATTCAACATCAACGGACCCGCACCCGTAGGGTTTGAAGCCTATCTTAAAAAGGGAGCAGAACGTTGGTCGAATCATCTTCTGATCACAGTGCCTGTAAAAGTAAATGTATTCATCATTAATACACCTTTGATTCCGTTTTCAGGATTAACGCTTGCCAATGGCGTGAAAAACTTTCCCAACGCGCCGGAACAAAACATCTCTTATGTCACCGCGCTGGCCAACCAGATTGCGGGAACTGAGTTAAATCCCGGCCAGTATGACATGGACATTTATTTTAATCTGAACTCATCATTTTATTACGGCGACGGCAATCCCCCCTTTAACCAGATTGATTTTATCACGCTAGCCATGCACGAAATTGGTCATGGCCTTGGTTTTTACAGTACCGCTTATGTCGACGCGAATGGCCTGGGATCATTCGGAAACATTCCATCTTCAGCCATTTCGCCGATCAGCACTTCGTTTCCATGGCCAGGTCAGCTAAATGTTCCAACGATATACGATAAACACATCCTTCTTTCGTCGGGCAACCGTCTTACAGATTGCGCTCCCGCCAATTCAGCTAATCTGGGAGACAGCATTAAAACAGGGCCCCACTATTTTTCGGGCAGCCTCTTCGCAAATGCATCCAACAACAATCAGTCCATCCTGCTTTCGGGTGGTGATGGCAGCTTTTATCTTGGAGAAAGTATACTGCACCTTGATGAAAATTTCAGCAACACCATTATGTCGTATTATTGGGGAGCAGGTGACACTGTGAGAACTCCTGCACCGCGGGAACTGGGCATGTTACGGGAAATTGGCTGGAATCTGAAACTGTTTTCCGGTCTTGCCGACTCGTCGCCTGCGGACTCGAGGTTAAGTTTCTATCCCAATCCTGTTAGCTCAGTGTTGACTGTTCAAACAGCTGACATCAGTTCGCTGAAATTAACAGACAGTTCAGGGAGAAACGTGTTGGAAAAAAACAACAGCCTTCATTCAGGAAACGAGACCCTCCTCGATCTTTCTGACTATGCAAATGGCGTTTATTTTTTGACGGTAACGGATAAAAAACAAAATTCCTTCTCCGCAAAAGTGGTTATTCTCCATTAATTCGCCGGAATTGTTAATAGCTCTGAATTTCACAACCATCCTGCAGCTTTAATCAAGCGACCAAAACCTGTCTTTCCATAACTCCAGTTTTTTTGCAGGCACAGCGTGGTAAAACGAACGATACAGTTTTTCTTCCCCGGCGGTGTCGCTGGCAAGTTGAAGCAGAGCGCCAAACAAAATCTTCTGTTCCAGTCTTACGTGCCGCTCCAGGGTATCTTCGATCTGACTCAGGGACCTGTAAACGTCTTTTGGCGACTCAAATAAACGGCGCAACCTTCGTTGTGAAGCCAGCACATTTTTTGTGATCCAGACCGGTAAGTCATTATGCCGCTGCAGCAGGTCCTCCTGAGCCTTCAGGTGCCGATCAAGATAAGTGGTATAAAAAAAATCCGCGTACGCCTTAAGTGTACATGGATCAACATTACGGAACATGCCCACGCGGATGTGCCAGCAGAACTGAAGTGTTGCCGGGTTAGCTGGGATCATCTTTTTGTGAGAAGAAGAATTATGGTTAGCCATCCGGCCTGGAGGAAACGTATGTTGCATCTGTTTCATGATAAAGGATAAAGTTATCGTTGTTTGGCAGCCCCTGCTCTGGCTACTATGTTTTCAAGTTCCGCTACTCTTTGAAAAAGGATGTCGAATTTTAAATGGATCAATAACTGTAAGTCGGCTTCAAGCGCATTTAATGATTTCAATAACAACCCGTGACCTTCGTCACCAAAAGTAAACCAGGTGCAAATCAGCGTTTTTTCGATGATCCTCTCCAGTGTATTCACGGATGCCTGATGATTTTTCTCCGAGTGGCGCATCACCCTGCTCAGCGACGAAAATTCAGGCACCGTTACCTGTGTATTGTGGTGGTGGCAATTAACTATCTCCCTGATATAAGGAAATAGCACACTTGTGTCGCGGCTGAACTCGTCACTGAGTTCCTGGCATACACCCTTAAACAAATTAAAACTGACATCGATTTCAGCCTGCCTCTCAGGTTGTTTCTCTTTCACGATCCTAAACTGTGTATTGATGAGTGGCATCTGTCCGCAAATCATTTCTTTCTGCGTCGCTTGTATGCGATCTGCCAGTACGCCAATGGGCCAGTACAGGTATTGCCGGGTGTCGGTTCTGTGCGATGCCTGTCTCATCGCTGCGTCTGCAAATGTTCATTAGCCTTCCACTCCAGTATATTATTTCCCGTCCACAAATCCGGAAAAAATTTACGTTGCTGCGATTCCGGGTGTAAATAATTTTTCCATTTCGATCCACCGGTAGCCGCTTTATTCTCTCCCTTTCGGTCCAGGAAAAAAGCAGCGGTTTCAAGATGCACAAGCGGCCATTTTACGTTGTACAGATAATCAAAATTCTTGAGTTCACTCACCAGGTCTTCAGGCAATGTTTTCCCAGTAATCTTTTCTTCAAGGGTTTTACCCTTCATTTCTTGCGCCGTTCTGATCAGTTCTGCAAGATATCTTTCTTCGAACAGCTGAAGCGTTAACGTCTTCTGACAGGCGATCCTGTCGGTACCCGCGTCGCGCCAGTAAATCTGTTCAAAATAGTCCTCGGTCCGCGGATCAATTGGCAGCCTTTGTTTGCCCTCTGCGTTAACGAGATTCTGGAGCCGTGTGCAATAAAGTTCAATGTACCTGAATTGTACACTCTGAAATCCACTGGCAGGAGCGAGCGCGCAGCGAAACGTATTATAGTCATCGTAATCCATACCATGTTTCATGATGTCGAACGAATTAATAAGGATGCCCGTATACCTGTTGAGGCGCGAAACTTTCACCAGCAGCTTCTCCGTTGAAAGATCTCCAGAACAAATCTGTTTGATCTCGTGTAACATCAGTTTCAGCATCAGTTCAGTTACCTGGTGATACATGATAAAAACCTCTTCGTCTTTAAAATCTGTCCGGGGTTTCTGAAGCGAAAGTAACGTGTCTACCTCCACATAATCCCAGTAAGTCAGGGGTCGTAATTGTGCCAGGCCTCTCAGGTAAGTCTCATGGTTCACCCCCTGAATTTTATATTTCTCTCCGATACTGGCAGCGAGATGATGCCCTCCTCCGTTTTTTGTGCAGGTACTCATAGATAAAGATTTTATAATAGCTGATGCTGATATTGCGTGAAAATCGTACTACAAAGATAGGTCACCCCTGGGCAGGACATTATTCGTAAATCGTCGATTATTTATGCATTCCGGCCAAAATAGAATCCTAATGAGACCTGCGCCGGATTTCTTAGCCCGGAAACTAAAGTTTGCGCAATTCTGATGGCCAGAAGTTGGTGAAGCTGCGGAAAGCGTTGCTGAAAGAGCCAATGGTGCCATAACCCACAAGGTATGCTATCTCCCCTATTGAATCCTGTGTTTTCAGAATCAATTCAATCGCTTTGATCATCCGCATGGTTTTCAGGTACTGTAAGAAGGAGATCCCCAATGTATTCTGAAAAAAACGTGACATGGAGCGTTCACTCATACCAAAGTGTTCACTTACTTTTACCGATGTGATAGGATTGGCCATGTTCTGCTCCATGTACCTGAGAATTTTACGCATACGACCATCCTCCGTGATGGGCAGACTGATCATCAGTGAATGTAAACCAAGTTGTGGCAGGATACGCTTCAGCGAAACAAAAAACACAAAATCGGGATGCGAACGTTTGATATGAAGACCATCCCATCTTTCAGTAAAATCAATCATTTGAATCAACAGCTCCGTTGCCGGATAGATTCCTAATTTGCTGAAAAACGGATCCTGGTCATCGTCGTGCGAATAATAATAAAGTGACCTGAGCACTGTAGCCGAATGTCCCAGGCGAAGTGAATGTGATATTTTTTTCGGGATCCAGAAAAAATGCCGCGCGGGAACTACATAGGTTTTCTGATCCACAATAATATAGGCAAGCCCCCCTTCAACATAACTCAATTGTCCCTTGGTATGCGTGTGCAGTGGAATCATCTTCTCAGACTTTTCATGCATAACAAACACCGACTGGGAAATTCTGTCGATTTCGGGTAACGATGCTATCAGGCCCATAGGTACAATTTATTATGTGGCCGAAATTAATATATAATTGTCGTTTGTTATAATACCGGACAAAATAAACCGGGGTACTTTTACATAAACAATTTATGATTACCACAGTAATAGAAAGGCAGGTTAACTGGCACAGATATTGCGTTCTATAGAGCATGAAACAAAAATTACTTGCTCTTTTTGCTCTTGTTTTGCACCTTTCAGTTTTTGCACAAACACCTCAATACGCCTGGTCCGGAATTATTCCAACAGAAAAGTACTATAGCCACGGTGTGCGTTGCAATAGTCTGAATGAGGTTTATAACTTCGGCACATTCATAGGGACGGTTGATTTTGATCCGGGCCCTGCCCAATACACGGTCGCCGCCAACGGTACTATGTCTTTTCTGATGAAACTGAACCAGCAGGGCGCCCTGGTTTGGGTTAAAACCTTTAAAGCGTTTCCAGTGGATCTCACGTTCGATTTAAACGGCGCTCCTGTTTTAAGCGCAGGCTTTATTGGTACCGTTGATTTGGATCCCGGTCCGGGAACTCAAATTTTCACTTCAGGAGGCCCTTATAATGCGTGCCTTTTAAAGCTGGACAATAACGGTAATTTTATCTGGGCGAAACAATTTGCGGGAAATAGTTTTTGTGACGCGGTTGCAGTAACATGCGACCAGACAGGAAACATTCTCATAACCGGCAATTATAATGGAAGTATTGATTTCGATCCTGGTGCAGGCACCGCAAATTTTTATCAGGGCGGATCAGTTTTCACTGCAGGGTTTGTTTGTAAACTGGATTCTAATGGCAACTACTTATGGGCCCGCAACTTTTCTTCTATAGCGATGGGCGGTACCGATATTGTGACAGACCGTACAGGAAATGTTTATTTTACCGGTAGCTTTGCCGACTCCGTGGATTTTGATCCTGGTCCGGGTGAGTTTTACCTTTGGCAAAAACAATTTCAGATCTTCGCCTGTAAACTAACATCGTCCGGGGATTTTATCTGGGCAGGACAGTTTGGGGGTTATGCAGCCGACAGGCCGGGGAAAATAGCGCTCGACAGCAAAAACAACATGTACATTTCCGGTTTTCTAAAAGGAGCGGGAGATGTAGACCCCGGAGCCGCCGTTGTCACAATCCCCACCGGAAATAAATGGGTTCCGGGTTTTGTATGCAAGCTTGACAGTTCCGGCAACTTCATCACGGTTCTGAGCTCCGGTTTAGCCGGTAATAGTGCAGAGGACATTGCGATTGACGCGGCCGATAACTTATATATTGCCGGTTTCTATGTTGATTCAACTGATCTTGACGGAGGTCCCGGCACCTTAACGTTAGCAACGAAAGGTACAACCGACGTTTTTGTAAGTAAACACAACCCCTCATTGCAGCCGGTTTGGGCTGGAACATTTATGGGTGATGCAGACGCTTATCCGAGCCTCGCCGTAGATCGTTACCAGAATATATTTGTTCAGGGTTTGTTTACTGACTCACTTGATTGCAACCCAGCCTCACCAGTGAATTACCTCACCACAGGAACAGTCTCAACGGGATATTGTATCAAACTGGCATCTGGCCTCCAACCCCCGCCATCATCTGTGAACCTGTCAGAAGAAAGAACAAGCCCTATTCAATTTTATCCGAATCCAACAACTGG
>CAZFCR010000030.1:0-15167 GCA_964517305.1 uncultured Akkermansia sp. | reverse complement strand
AAGTGAAACTGATAGTACACGTCGAATTGCTTGAACCCGGAGATAATGATTTAGGGTATATGTATGTGTTCAGGTTCGAGGGAGAGGAAACATATGAGTATTTTAAGTTTCAGGATGCCTTTGAAGAGTGCGAAAAGTATTGTTGGGAATATGACGTGATAGAACGGCGCATAGAACTGATAGCTCAACGTGGAGCAGAGGATGAACACTTCAGGCCTGAGGGAAAAGGTTTGAAAGCTCTTCCTTCTGACAAGAATGCGCTACTTCGGTTATATTGTTATCGCATTGATCAAGGGATTTTGATCTTGGGAAATGGAGGGGTGAAGAAAAAAAATCCCGATCCTTCTAAAAACAAACTCAAACATTTTCCTGATCTGGCCCGGCACGCATTCATCGTGAAAACTATCGGACAACATATTGAACGGGAGCTTAAGAATGGCAAAATAACAAGGTCGGAGAACCTACTATCAGCAATCCCACCCTTTACTATAAAAATATAATGGAAAAACTTAAACAGATAAAAACAGTAGCAAGAAGACCACGGAAACGTGATATTGGCTCAGACGTGATTCGATACGTCGATCACTCGATGAGTATTGCAAAACAGATCAACGAGTATCTGCGTGAGATGGAGATTGATCAGAGAACTCTTGCCGAAAAAATGGGAAAAAAGGATTCGGAAATCAGCAAGTGGTTGAGAGGTACACATAATTTCACATTAAAGACAATTTCGAAGCTTGAGGTTTTCTTCAATAAACAGATTGTTCTTTGTCCGCGTGAAATACCGAAAAATGAGTATCAATTATTGGTATTCAGGGAAACAAAACAGGTAATAAAGGTTAAGCCACATGCAAAGGATGCATTCTGGAATTCAGGAAATTATTCTTTTACTGTTTCGGCAGGCAGCGGTACAGTTCCGTCTGACTGTCAATTAATAGAACAATAGAATGAAAGAGCCGCAAATAATCGAATTTAACACAAAAATACTGGACATCCGGTTGATTAATTTTATAATTGCCCCCCTGCAGGCGACACAAATAGAGAACCTTCTTCGAGAAAATATAACCTACGAATTTAATATCAATGTGGGTCTACGTATTCCGGAGAATCTTGTATTGCTTACGCTTAATACAAAGTTTTTTGAATCCGAAAAAAAGGAAGTTTTGTTAGGGGAAATGGCAAGCTCAGGAACATTCCATATTCCGGAACTCAAAGCAGCTTCTGAGCAGTTTGGTCAAATACCGAATCAACTTATTAGTACGCTTGCCGGCGTTTTGGTTTCTACTTCAAGAGGGTTCTTTTTAATGAAAGTGGAAAATACACACCTGCAAGGTGCGGTGATTCCTATCATTAACCCTGGGGCATTCTTTAATAAAGAGGAGAAACTGCACGAAATGCCTCGACCTAAGTCGAAAGCTATTAGTGTTCGAAAAGCAAAAAAATAATTTGTTGTTTGAGGTATCACAAACTGTGATACCATGTTCACAATTTCATTTTGCATATTTTCCAGTTTCCTCCGCTACCATCCTCAGCCCCCTTTCATTCTTGCCGTCAACCTCCCCCCGCACATCCACCTTGCCCGTTACCACCTCGCTGATGAGCGCGGTTTTGTATTCGTTGAGGAGAGAAATCTCATGTAATACCTTATCAATGATTTTAGTCAGTCGACTATCTTCCTGTTTGATGTATTGGACGATACTGCCTTGTTCATTGGGAGTAGGACACGGTATTCGTATGTTTCGTAAAATATCTTGACTGATATTTGGTTGTCCGCCTCCCTTAGCAAGGTTGATAATGTGTTGTTTCATTGCCCTGAACCAAAAGAACAAAAACTCCTGCGTAATAACAGTCGAATGGTTGAAAACACAACATGCTTGATTAACTGTGGCTTCAAATTCTACAAAACTAACCTTTCCAATCGTCGCCCCGTACATAGCAATCACTACCGACCCCGAGGGATAAATTTTTAACGCTGAATAATCCGACAAGGCCTGCTCCGTCACTTTCTTTGAACAGGTTAAAAGCTTATCATCGTTAAGATCACCCGTGTTTATCCAATTAACTGTGCCGTTCTCATGGTACTGGTTATTTCCCGACTCAGGCGTAGTGCCGCTTCCGATTGTTTTAAATGCATGTGAAATTTTCCAAACCTCCCAATGCGCCGGCACCTCCCCCAGCCATTCAATGCCGCTGGGTTTCATCTTTGCCCTGGGATCAATGCCCTTGGTCACCGCCTGGTTAATGAGCGCGGTGCGTTCTTCTTCCAGCAACTCAATCAGCTTTTGTTTTTTGGAGATGAGCTTGTCGATTTCGGCGGTTTTGCAGTCAAGATAATTGGCGATAAATTCCTGTTCCTCACGTCTGGGTGGATATGTGCAGAATAGCTGTTTCAAATGTGTTGGCCCAAAATTGGGCTGACATGAACCGGTCAATAAAAAATTGAGATGTTCATTTATGTATGGGCTCTGAATTAACCACTTTAGAAAGCTTTTGGATATCGTGCTAAAGTTATTTTCGTTTAACCGTATAGTGCTTGTATTGAGGATAACAATTTCATCATCATTATATTCAGCAACCTTTCCCCAAGAAGCCCCAGAGCTTGCTATTAGAATATCACCTTTCGCGACCGTAAAGTGCTTGTACGTACTCTCGTACTCCTCAAGAGAAATAAACTTTACATATTTGTCAAATGATATGCGTGGCGGAACAATGTTTGTAACACAAATGACCTTTACGCCCTCATCTGTAAACTGCCAATTTCGCAAGCCTGGTCCCTCCTGAAAGAAGGCGACTCTACTGAATTTGTTCACTTTCCATCCCGCCGGAATGTCACCGATCCAGGGCACACCACTTTCTTTATATTGCGAATACGTATTCATTAGGCGATGACCTCCTTAATCAAACCTTCAGTTTCTTCTTCTAAGGCCAAGATGTCTTTCTTGATTTCCGCCAGCGCCCTCAGTGGTTTATACTTATAGAAATACTTAGTAAAATTAATCTCGTATCCCACCCGCGTCTTGGTTTCGTCCACCCAGGCATCAGGCACATGTGGAAGTACTTCTCGTTGCATGTAAGCGTTCACATCTTCCTTTAAAGGAATATTCTCTGTGTCACGCAGACCGCTGTCCGATTTTGGCTTTTTGTTTTTATCGAGCACTACATTTCCTTTTTTATCTCGTTCGGGTCGTTCTACCGTTACTTTCCGGTAACCAAAATCTTCGTTGTCAAAAATCTTGCTGTATTCATTTTCGCTAAAGGTGCCATAGAGCTTGGTGATTTGGCTGATGTGCTCGTTGCTGAGTTCGTTGCGTTTATCACCCAGTGATTTGTTCATCTTCTTAAAGAAACTTTCCGCGTTAATAAGCTGTACCTTGCCGCGACGTTTCTTTGGCTTGTTATTGCTGATAATCCAGATGTACGTGCTGATGCCGGTGTTATAAAACAACTGATTCGGTAGTGCGATGATGGCTTCCAGCCGGTCGTTCTCAATGATCCACTGCCGGATACTGCTCTCGTTCTTTGTGGTACTTGGACTACCGCTGAATAATGGTGAACCATTGAATACAATTGCGAGTCGCGAGCCCTCTGCCTTCATCTTACTCATCAGGTGCATAAGAAATAGGAAGGAACCGTCGCTCACGCTTGGAAGTCCAGCTCCAAAGCGTCCGGACATACCTTCTTTTTCGTGTTCTTCCTTCACTTGCTTCTCTATTTTCTGCCACTTCACGCCAAAAGGTGGATTGGTTATCAGATAGTCGAATTTTTCGTTCCGTAACTTGTCTTCGCTTATGCTATTGCCCTTCTTGATATTCGAGGCGTTCTGCCCCTTGATAATCATATCGGATTTACAGATGGCATACGATTCAGGATTTAACTCCTGTCCGAAAACTTCTAAGCGTGCATCCGGATTCAGCTCGTGCAAGTATTCCTCTGCCACGCTCAACATACCACCTGTACCCGCACAGCAGTCATAAATAGTTTTTACAATACCCTTTTTGGTAAGGATATCACGGTCGTTGAGGAAAAGAAGGTTCACCATCAGGCGGATCACTTCACGCGGTGTAAAATGTTCCCCGGCTGTTTCGTTTGAAATCTCCGCAAACTTCCGGATCAGTTCCTCAAACACATAACCCATCTCCATGCTGCTGAGCTTTTTCGGATGGAGGTCAACCTCTTGGAACCTCTTTACCACCATAAACAGCAAGTTATTATCATCCATGCGCGTGATTTGGTTATCGAACTCAAACTGCTCAATAATCTCGCGGGCATCTTCAGAGAATCCGTTTATGTAGTTCCGCAGGTTGGCGGCAATGTTATTCGGATCGGCGATCAGCCGGTCGAAATTGAATTTGCTCTTGTTATGGAAGTTATACCCAGCTACCTTATTCAGAATAGGGTCGAGGTTCTGAAGCTTCATTTTCTTGACCTCGTCGTATTTCTTCAGCACTTTCTCCTTTGTTCCCTCCAGCACACAGTCCAGGCGGCGCAATACTACCAGTGGCAGGATCACCTTTCCGTAGTCACTCTGTTTGTAGTCCCCCCTCAGCAGATCAGCGATAGACCATATAAAATTGGCTGTTTCTTTAAAGTTGTTCATAGAGTGGTAAAGCTAAAAATTTTCGCGGGTTTTTTTGTATGTTGCTGAGATATAATGCGATTATCAACGAGAAAAACATGATATGGCAGTTGTAAAATTTGATGGCGATGGAAATGATTACCTGGTTTGGGTGTCGGAAAATCCGCGTGGTTACGTGATAAATGCTGGAAGGTCGCTTCAGACGAAGTACTTCATGATACATCGGTCAGGCTGCTCTCATATCACCTCTACATCTCGATTTGACCCCAGCGCATACACCGACCGGGACTGGGTTAAAATGGCCTCACACGATCTGAACGAGCTGCAAACCTGGTTTGCTGAAAAGTATGCTCATTTTCCTGGTGAATTTCGGATTTGTGGCTCCTGCAAACCAATGGATGAAAGAAAATCGAATCGTCAGTTCATTTTTCCTGAGGTGCTTGAAGGAGACATCACACAATACGAGGAGGGTGCGAAAATGCATATCACTGTAAATGCCTATGAGCGTAATCCGGAAGCACGCCGGGCATGTTTACGGCATCATGGCTACTCTTGTAAGGCATGCGGGATTAACTTTGAAGAAACGTACGGTGAAATCGGTAAGGACTTTATCCATGTACACCATATCGTTGAACTGAATACACCTGGCCGGCAGCAGTTGACGAACCCAATAACGGACCTGATTCCGGTATGTCCTAACTGCCATGCAATGCTGCACCGGGAAACTCCCTGTTTGACGGTTGAGCAACTGCGGCAGAAAATCCGCCGCAGTTAGGCTCTACTTCTATTCTACAATGACTTTTCCGGTGATCCGGGATTCGGCATTCTGAAGTGTCACAATGTACATTCCTTTCGCCTGAATCTGAAACTCAATTCTCCTTTTTTCGCTGAAATCCACTTCTCTCCTTTCCAGGACGCGACCCATCAGGTCATGAATCTGCATGGTGTATTTGCCATTGCCATTATTTAGCTCAAGATTGAATTTTCCATTGCCTGGATTCGGGAACACAGACATTTCCAGGGAGAGCGGCTTGAAATTTTCTTTTACTGAAACATCGAGCGGCCATGGTTCACATTTGGCCTCTGCGATTACAGCACAATCACGGTCGTTCGACACCTGGGTTGATGTAATATTCATGACACTGGAATAGGGAAACATTACAGACTCACCGGGACCATAGTAGTAGGTGGGCGAGTTGCCGCCGTTCATGTCGAGGTAGTCCGAAGGGTCCGGCCAAAGTGTTTTCTTAAAGCGGTTTCCGGCTCCAAGTGTGCTGCTCCCGAAATCATTCAGTATTGAATTGTCAGAAAGTATTCCTGTCTGGCGGAATTCCATCGCATTACAAGTGATTTCGCAGCCGGAGTGGTTATCGTTGCTGAAATACATAGGGTAATCCATTGCGATGAATCGATTGCCATGAATTTGCGAGGTGGCGTTTTGACTGGATTCAGTATTTATGCCCTTCTCGAAAGCGCCAAAGTTATTCTGTCGTATGGTGAAGTCTTTGCTTTCTTCAAGATATATTGCGGTGCTTCCATTCACAATCCAATTGTTTTTTATTTCAATATTCGGAATCCGCTTACAGTACACAGGTGTATCAGCGTTTACAATGATGGTGCTATCAATAATCAGACTTTCGCCAGTGTGGAAACCTGAAAGCTGTATGCCTTCCCAATGCGTCCCCTGACACCCCACCATAATCGAATTTTTAACAGTAACAGAGTTTTGGCGTGAGCCTGTGATTTTAGTTCCTTCACTCATAACTATCAGGCACCTATTGAAAGTCAAGGATGATCCGGGGGTAAGTGTAATATCTGAAGTCACGGGAATTATTGCGTTTGGCCCGTATGTCACATTTCCGCTTATAGAGCCCCCAATTCCGCCGGGCAGAAGTGAACACGAAATCATATCCGCATTTACAACGTTGTCTCCAAGCTGTGTTATCTGAGGTGGATTACCAGCGATTGCATCATCTTCGGTATAATCAGTCCTGTGAAATAAAGTGCCCTCGCAAGTAAACCAAAGCACAATAGTTGAAGCCTTGCGTATAGGGTTGTCCAAGGTGTCGCCGTTCAGAGTTCTTGGAGACAAGTAGTTGTTTGTCGTCAGCTTATTACTCAAAAAAGTATCGGCTGCAAAATTAAAATTCAGTGTCAGCGGATTATTTGGCGACGAACCAGTGTTTGAGGAAGAAAAATTTATTCTGAAATGATAATCATTGGCATTATCCTGATTCAAAATCATCACCTTTACACCATAAGGATGTTCAACACTTGCAAACGCCTTGATTTTCTTATTTGTCGGCGAGATGGATTGGTTCATGTAAAACACTCCTTTGATATGCTCCGCGAGAAGTTTGTAGTGGTGATAAGTGGGCCGTTTGGAGTTATCGCTTCGCAGATAGCCAAAACTTTGAGTTGCACTACCTTCTGCCACTGACCAGGGACAAACCATTGCAACCCAGGATTCAGGTGATCCTGTCACTGGGTTTGTGGCCACATCCGACATTGCCTGTGAATACACGTCTGCCCAGAATTGGCCGCCGAGAAACGACCGTGAATCATAGCCTTGAATAACCCCGGTAAGATTTGAAGTTTCGTTTGGATGCGAACCCGGAGGCGCTGCGTTCATTTCTGTAACTGCAATTTTTAAATTAGAAATATCGCGCTGAGTATTATTATTGGTGATCATGGAAATTAAGCCTTTCCACTGTGTACCTGAAGTGAAATTCAAAGAACCTCTGAATCCATTTCTTGCTCTCCCCGGCGCACTAATAATACTGTCGCGGTTGTTCATCTGATACATAGCGTAATAATGCCATGAAATCATATCTACATAATACTTCTGCATTCCCGGAACCTTTCCCATAATAGACCAACTGTTTGAAGGATTACTTAACAGCCAGTTCATGATCCGGTTCACCTGATTAAACTGCCAGTCGTTTCCGAAACTGGCGAACTCAGGCCCGATGATTTTAATCGTCGAATCCTGATTCTTCATGGCAGCAGCAAAACTCTTTGTATAGAATGCGATTGTGTCAGCGTAAGTCGAATCTGCACTGTAACCGTAGCCTTTCAAATCGTCTTTTGTCATTCCTGAAAAACAATTTAGCGTATGATCAGGCTCGTTTCCGATGATCCAGTATTCCACGTTAAGACCGTCAAGCTTATTGACTCTCTTAACCAATTCTCCTGCTATCACTGCCTGATTTGCGCGTGAAACATTCCAAAACGGAGAAATAGTATTAGTACAAACTGGATTATAGCCAACCTGAATGATAGGTTCCATTCCGTATGCTCTGCATGAGTCGATAACCTGCCGTAGTAAAGACATTTGCGCACTCGAAACGGTAAAGAACGTCTGATCCCAAGTGAAACCAGGTCTGAACCCTGGTTCTATACCTCCAATCCTGACGTATCGAACACCACTTTCTTTGAGAAGTTTCCACTTTCCTCCCATTAGATTTGTGTTAACGGATTGCATGTTTAAGTACCAGGCATTGTGAGCATACATTGTATTGGCAACCCTGGCTTGTCCGTATAGGCTGCCACAAATAATTGTCAATAACAGCATTGACGCGATCTTCAGATTAATTAAGGGTCTTCTCATGGTGTGGGTTTAGTTAAGGATTTTTAAATTTAAACTACTTTAACAAAGTTGGCCTATGGTGCGGGAAAACCGTGCCAGCGATTTTTTATCCGCGTTTACCGTGCCGAAGCCGGCTTCTACCGTGATTTTATCGGCTCTCGTCGGGTAGATTATTTTCTACGAAATGGGGAAAAAATACCGCATAGACTGCTCGACGTAAATTCGGCTCTCATCGAATATTTATTTTGGACTCGCTTTGCCAGAGGTAATTTTAAAAAAACTAACGGCCATGAAAGCTTTACTGTACCCTCTTCTATTCACATCGGTCATTTCTGCCCAAGAATGGAAGTGGGCAAAAGCCTACGGTAAGAATAATTATTACGAGGAGGGTACAAGTGTGGCAACTGACAAGGATGGCAATCTGTATGTTTCCGGCATCAGCAAAACAATTTGTAACAATTGCCCATCCGATTATTATTCAATATTATCTAAGTATAATCCGCATGGAGCTATTATTTGGACGGATACAATCCCTTTTTATGAACAACGGTCTGCCACGGATAAAGAAGGTAACACTTATGTTGTTTCTGGAGGTCGGTCTGCTAAGTATGACAAAAGCGGTATTCAGCTTTGGCAAAAGGATGAACCGTTGGAAAGATGGAGCAATGTTAGAGTTCATTCTAAAGGAGGTTTTGTAGTTTCAGGCGTTGACCCCGCCGCGCAAGGTAAAGCCGTCATCGCGAGGTTTGATGTCGATGGAAATCTGATTTGGAAAAGACCATGCGACTGCTGGGGGTTGTGCTGCGGTCCCGATCCTCTTGCTTGTGATGCCCAGGGGAACGTTTATTTCGTGGCTGGAACTGTTAAAGATGAAGAAGTATATAGGGGCTTTTTATTTAAGTTCAATGAGAGCGGCCAATTAATCTATAAGGTTAATACTCCAAAAGAAATTTCTGCACTGGGTGTCGGTCGCGACAATTCACCCGTCGTTGCGGGGTTAATTTCCGGCCCTCAAAAAATAGGGAATGCCATATATCCAGATGGCCTTCCAGTTCGAGGTTTTATAATGAAATATGATTCGACTGGTAAGGAAAGCTGGTCGCATATCATCGACGGCCCGTTATTCGATTTGAAAGACATAGTGATTAATGATAATAATGAAACATTTTTAGCAGGTAGCCATGTTAGAATCCTTACTATTCAGAACACTACCATCAATTCAAGTGGAGTTTTTGTAGCGAAGTTCTCAGCGGGAGGAGAAATAAAATGGATTCAACATGACGAAAAAAACACTTCCAATCCGGCCAGCCGTTACTTTTCCAATTTAAAGGACATTACTTTAAACCTAAACGGTAACATCATTCTTGTGGGTAATTTTGCCGGAGAAGGGAACTTCGGCAACCATACTGTAATCGCTCCGCAAGACCCGGATTATTACTTTGACATGCTTCTCGCTGAAATCTCAGATGATTCCAAAGGGGTGGGTATTATGGAAGAATCGTTTATACCTCTCAACAATCTTGCCGTTTTTCCAAATCCCGGTGAAAGGTTCTTTAATGTCAGTTTCAAAGAACGTATTGGACGAAATACTCTGAAAGTTATTAATGTGCTCGGCTCGGTTTTATATTTCGAGACCCTTGATATTAATTCCCCCGATTACCAAAAGACACTTGATCTTCATAGCCTGACGAAAGGGGTTTATTTCGTAATTGTTGAAGGCAGCGAATCACGGGAGAGCCGGAGAATAATAATCCAATAAGCTTTGTCAAAGTTTTTAATACTATTAGTTATTGTTTGGGGATATACTTCTGCACAGCAGTGGAAGTGGGCTAAAGCCTTTGGCAGACCAAATTTCTATGAGCAGGGCATGAATATCTCTACCGATAAAGAGAACAACATTTACATTTCAGGTTCGAGCAAAACAGTTTGTCATAGATGTCCCTCTTATTATTTCTCCATACTGTCGAAATTCGACCCGAATGGAAACCATATCTGGACAGATACAATCCCCTTTTATGAACAGAAGTCAGTAACCGATCTGGAAGGTAATACTTACGTTGCTTCAGACGGGCGTTATGCTAAGTACGATAAAAATGGCATTAAACTCTGGCAAAAAGACAATCCTACAGAAAGGTGGAGTAATCTTGCAATTCACCCCAAGGGTGGCTTTGTAGCATCGGGCTCTGATCCGGCGACGCAGGCAGATGCACTCATTGCCAGATTCGACGGAAACGGAAACCTGCTTTGGAAACGTTCAGGTGATACCTGGGCTCAATGTTGTGCCCCCGATCAAATTACGTGCGACAAGCAAGGAAATGTTTACTTCACCGCTGGAGCGGATACTGCACAAAATTTTCTTAACAGGAGCTTTCTTTTCAAATTCACTGAAGACGGACAGTTAACCTATAAAATCAGAATACCCCAGCAGCCAGCTGCGCTGTGTGTCGGGAGTGATAATGCTCCTGTCGTTGCGGGCATCATTCACGGTCCGGCGCAGATTGGCAATTTGACTTATCAAAGTAACTGGCCAATACAAGGATACCTGGTAAAGTATGATTCGAGTGGAAAGGAAGCCTGGCATCATATAATAAACAGTCCCATATTCACTGTACGGGATTTGGAGATTAACAAGCACAATGAAATATTCTTAGGTGGCAGCGTTACGCACAGCCTGACAGTCGATGCTGCGACGATCACTGCCAACTATGCCACTTATGTAATTAAGTTATCTCCTGAGGGTAAAATAATTTGGACACAGAATAATACCAAAGACCCTTCAAAAACCGGCAACCCATATTTCTCAAATCTGAAAGACATGGTGGTCAACTCCTCGGGCAATATAATTATAACAGGAGTATTTTCCGGAGATAGTAAGTTTGGCGACCATACTTTGTACGCACCACAAATGCCAGACTACTATTTTGACGTGTTACTCGCCGAAATATCTGGTAATAGTGGATCTTCAGTTGATGTCACAGAAATTCAAACCGAAAAATTCAGCGCATTGTCCATATTCCCTAATCCCGGCGACCGCTTCTTTTCAGTAAATATTGAAAATCGTCAGGGGCCATGTACATTGACTGTAATGGATGTCTTGGGAGCAATAATATTCACCGAATCGTTGGATATCAAGTCAGAACACTACAATACAGCTCTTGATTTTCAGGGAGTGCCCAAGGGAGTGTATTTTGTCACTCTAACTGGCACCAATTTCTCTGAAAGCAAGAAAATTGTCCTTCGGTAGCGCGGTCTCAGCCCACGCGACCGTTGTTCAAATGAGCTTACCGAAAATATTTTTCCAGTCTAGCTTGACTTTTAGTTTTTACCCCGATAATTTTAATGGTGGAGGTCGTTTCCAGCGACTTCGCAACCAAAACTGCCTCTATTGCAGGGGGCAAAATAAATTTATCAAAATGCAAAACGAAAACAATCTAAATGAAAACGATGAGAGCTTGAATTCATCGGAGGCCAGATCGGCGCAGAATAATGCGGAACTGAACGACAGATGGGAGCGACATCTTGCAAGCCTCAACTTGGACGATGAAGACGACTATTTTATTGTAAGCATAGGGAATATAATTGATTCTGGACCAAAGCTGAGTCAGGGTGAGTCAGTTATAAAAGAATTCATCAAATCAATCATGAGAACTAATTACGAGTCTGATGGTCAGGGCCCATACAGCATAGTAAAATATGGAGCACCGACTGGCTTCAGATTTCCCAAGTACATGCTGGACGAAATAGAAGCTGAAAAAATTGCGGAAAACTGGCAGAAAGGCTGCAAAGGCCCCGAAGCTTAAAGATAATGTACGATGGAGCGGAAAATATATATTCTATCCTTACATACTCTTTTTTAAGCTCATCTTTAGAGCTTTCCGAGAGCGACTGTCGTTCTTTAGACTGGCAGTCGTTCTCTTTCTCGAAAGCTAATCGAGCAGGACCTCATCTAACTCATCCGAGCAAGCTTCCCGCTCATTTAAGCCGCGCCCTGAATTTTCCATTTTGAATGGATGCCGGGGCACCTGTTATTTGAACACTGAATGTGCCTACAATCAATGTATCACTGATGGTGTCTATTTTAATAAAACCCGGGTCGCCGGGCGCACTAAAATGCACGGTATCTCTTCCGTTACTCATCCGGTAATCAAAGTTGATATTGGCAGAGTTTGAGATTGAATAAGTTGTTACAATAGGTGTTTTTGGAAGTCCCAGCCTTAGATTAAATCTGCTGCCGCCATTTACTAACGAGCCGGTTGCTGCGTAACCACTCACGCCTGTGGTGGGACTCTGCGAGTTCCCGTGACCGTTGACGCTCGTAGCAGTGAATCCATCTGCTGTCAAGTAATAAGGACTCTGTGTTGGAGTGGGCGTTGGTGTCGGAGTGGGAGTTGGCTCTGGAGTAGGTTCCTCTTTCTTTTTACACGCTGCAATTGACGTTATCATAAAAAGGAGGATGAAGAATTTTTTCATGGGCTTATAATTTAAAGTTTGTCCAAATGTAACAATTTCCACAAATTACAACGAATCCGTTGTACAACCTTTCAGTTGTAAATCAGTCATTTACAAGATGGCTCACGGAGTTGTTAGCAAAGAAAAGTATCTCAAGCGATTTGGCCGCAGGGTCAAGGAGCTGCGCTTGGCTGCTAAAATTTCACAAGCTGAGCTTGCGAACCGGATCGGGAAAGACCAGCAATCCATTCAGCGATTAGAGGCCGGGAAGATTAATCCTTCACTATACTACCTTTTTGAGGTCGCAGGCGGTCTAAATATGTATGTGGAGGATTTGGTGGCGGATTTGTAGTTTTAACTGGAAAAGCAAATTATTGCGCGGCACCTTGCGAATAAAAAAGATGGATCGAGAAACGCTAAAAAAAATATTTGACTCTAAGAAAAGGAGGGAAACCATCAGTAAGAAAGGCAAAATCACTATAAAACCTGGTTTCGAAAAAAGGACGTTCGAAGAGTTTGAAAAATGGTTTGACGTTGAGGTGTTTAAGATGGGATGTAAATACTGCGGAACCACTAACGAGAGGAGTCATGAGCTTTATAAGTTGAGGCCTAACGCTACACGGGGCGGTAAAAGAGGAAAAAGACTTGAACTTGACAGAATTGATCCATTCAAACCGTACGATGACCTGGACAATATAGTATGGTGCTGTTATTGGTGTAATAATGCAAAATCAAACTTCTTTACAGTTGCCGAATTCGATGCCATTGGTTCCGCGATAAAGAAAGTATTAACCGGTATTAAGTAATCACGTGAGTGAATCTACGAAGGATGATAGACACTCATCATGAAAGAAAGCCTGCAGTCGGGAAAGCCGGAATTTATAAGCGAAGCAATCCGTATAAGGGAAAATGCGTAAGCTGCGAAAACAAGCTCTCAAAGGTCGGCCTAAATCAGGTAAAATGCGAGTACCACTGGCTGAAAGGAAAATATGATCACATTGTAGGCAAGTGCCGGCGGGCAAATGACGGAAAAATTAAGCCTCCAGTGTATCCATATCTGAGAGGCATTAAATGTAAGTTCAACTGGACTGAGTTTATCGAATGGTGCATTGAAAATAGACAGTACAAACGGATGAGGCTTCCGGCCTTAATCCGGATCAATAAGAAAAGGCACTATTCAATAACCAATATTACTTGGAGTGAAACACTGCGCCATTGAAAATGCTGGGGTTTTTAATAGTGATAAGTGTCAATTCTTGTCCAGATCTAGCCGAGATTTAGATTAGAAATTCGGTAGGCCATTGCCTGAGTACTAACCTTAAACAATTCAGCTAAGCGTTGAATAGCGTCGTCTTGATCATCTCCTAAATCGAACGAAAGTTCCTGTAGCTCTTTCGTTAATCTTTCTTTAGGCATTAAAAGTGCAGCAGCAAATGCGTTCGCTTCTCGTTCCTGCTTTGCATCACCTTTAACCGAATGCTCTGCTCTATACATCACTTTAAATTCTTTCTTATCCACAAATATTTCACTTTGCAGTCTGTGTAAGATGAAATGACCAATTTCGTGAGCAATAGTGAATCGCTGACGTACAGGAGATTCAAATTTGTTGTATCCTATAGTTCCCTTTCCCTTGTCGATGTATAGTACCCCTGAAATATTGGGACCCAAATCGTGAGGCTCTACTGTTAAGCCCAATTTTTCCGCTACCAGTTTAACATCTACGTACGTTTTGTTTTTGTCGCTATACTTTTCAGCTAGCTGGGCTGCATTGGTTTCGATGTGACGATTTGATGAAGTCATTTTTTCCCTATAGTTTGTTTTATGAAAGCGAACGCCTTTTCTTGATCAGTATCTTCCAAAACAATTTTCTTCAATTGTTTTTTAATTTGATTAAGTTTTGACCTATTATCGAAGTCTTTGAACATATCATCATCAAGTATTTTTGATAACGGTACATTTAAAACGCGAGCGAGTTCTATCAACATATGAATCGGCGGATGTTGTCTACCATTCTCTATATTGACTATAGTCGTACGACTACGCTTCAATTTAGATGCCAGCTCCCCTTGGCTAAAGCCTGATTTCTTCCTTAAAATTCTGATTTGATTTCCGATTGTATCATAAAGGAAATCAATTTCTTCTTTTTGCAGCACGGTCAAATATAAACATTTCCACAAACATGTCAACAATACAAACTGTTTGTAATATTGACATATAAAAATAATTGTGTATATATTTGGTCATACTGGATTTTATCAGTACATTTACTCCAAAATAAAAGGGGCAGTTGTAGACCGCCCCTGTTATTGGAAAGAAACTGGACAGATTAGCAGACCTGCCAGGTCCTTCGTAAGTGAGACGACAAAGGTACAAAATCTTTTCAACACAGGGATGGGCGCAATCAAATTTTAACAACTGGCCTTTTCTTAACCCTGTAGGTTCTGCTTGAACGTATATCTCGATAACTGACTCTAACGCCCGGAGAGGAACTGATTAGTTGCGCATGCGGCTACAGCACGGTGGGCGGTTTTTTTTAATCGATTTAAAACTCAA